>JBDSIN010000043.1:0-11712 GCA_039917955.1 Candidatus Limnocylindria bacterium | reverse complement strand
ACTGCATACGGGCCCAGATCGATGCTCTCGTGGATCTCGCCGCTCCCGTTGCCGCCAGGGTCGGCCAGCACGGCGCGGACGGCCGCATGCAGCCTCGGGTCAGGCTGCCAGGCCGCGTCGGCGAGGGGGTAGATGACCTGGCCGCCCGGGCCTCCGACCGGGAGCGGCTCCTGCTGCAGGATCGCCATCTCCTGCACCAGCCGAAAGGCGTCGTCGAAGGGCAGCGCACCGGCCGCAGCGAGGGCGGTGTACCAGCCCAGCGAGTTACCGAGCACCGCGCTGACGGCGTGGTCACGGACCGCCACCTCGGCATCGAGCAGTGAGACGAGGAAGATGAGGGGCGAGGCGTGGATCGCCTGGAGGTGGCGAGAAGGATCGAAACGTTCCGCCTGGTCGAGCGAGAGGAGCGGCTCGAGGTCGTAGCCGGCTCGGAGCTGCTCGGCGCGCACGACCCATGGATGGTCGGCCGGCAGCGAACCGAGCGACGCTGCCGAGTACGAGCCCCGACCCGGGCAGGCGAGGACCGCGCGATCGCTCATGCGTAGAGCCGCCCGCGCACCGCTGCGACGGCCGCTGTGACGATCTGCTCGGTCCCGACCAGGACGGCACTGGTCGCCGTCCCGAGCGGAACGAAGCTGTCAACGGCTCGCACCGACCCCAGCAGGTGGCCGATCCCGGCCTCCGCCAGGTCGGCGATGATCGCGTCAGCCACGCCGCCCCCGGTCCTGCGGCACTCGTCGACCACCAGAACGTTACCCACCTCGGCGGCATGCTCTCGAATCGCCGCCGTTGGGAGCGGATTCAGCCAGCGCAGGTCGATGACGCGCACTGCCATCTGGTGATCGGCCGCCAGTCGGCGGGCAGCCTGCAGCGAGAGGCGCAGCCCGTTGGCGTAACTGATGATCAGCAGATCGGGCCGGGCGGTGCCGGGCCGGTCATACACCCCGACCTCGCCGGGAAGCAGGGTCGCCGGTGGCGCGGGGTAATCGGTCAGCCAGCCGCCGTCACCATCGGCCTCCAGGTCCTTCTCGTGATACAGCGCGATCGGCTCGAGGAAGACGACCACCCGACCATCCTCGGCGGCCATGGCGATCGCGCCGCGCAGCATGCGCGCGGCGTCGTCACCTCGGGACGGCACCGCCAGCACCAGGCCCGGGATGTCTCGGAGAGCCCCGATGCTGTTGTCGTTGTGGAAATGGCCCCCGAAACCCTTCTGGTAGGCAAGCCCGGCGACGCGCACGACCATCGGATTGCGGAACTGGCCGCTGCTGAAGAACTGCAGCGATGCCGCCTCGCCGCGCAGCTGGTCGAGGGCGTTGTGGAGGTAGGCCAGGTACTGGATCTCCGGGAGGGGGAGGAGGCCGATGTGGGCTGCCCCCTGCGCGATCCCCAGGATCGATGTCTCGTCGAGCAGCGTGTCAAACACCCGGCCGACCCCGAAGCGCCGCTGCAGGCCGTTCGTAACGTTGTAGACGCCGCCCTTTCGCCCGACGTCCTCGCCGAAGACGAGCAGTTCCGGGTGGCGGGCCATCTCGTCGATCAGGGCGGCGTTGATGCAGCCGGCCAGGGTGCGCGCGTTGGGCGTCGTCGCCTCCTCGGGGAGCGTCCCGCCATGGATCTCGCGCCGTGCGTCGGCATCCAGCAATCGGCCTCGAGCGCGCTCCGCGACCCGCTTCGGGTGGCTCGGGGCCATTGGGGCGACGACCTCCTCGGTCGTCTCGAGTCGGGGGCGGCGGGTCGCCTCCTCGGCGGCGGCCCACACGCGACGCCGCGTGTCCGCCACCAGTTCACGAAGTTGCTCCGCCGTCGCCGCTCCGGACTCGATGAGGCGCCTCGCGTTGCCCAACAACGGGTCGTGCGCCTCGGTGGCGATGATCTCCGCGGTTGACCGATAGACCTGTTCGGCATCGCTGCCCCCGTGTCCCCACAGCCGCACCGTGGGCAGGTGCAGGAAGGCCGGCCGGCGGGCACCGCGGACGTAGCGAATCGCCTCGGCAACGGTGTCCCAGACCTGGTCGATCTCGCCGTCGGCGAAGTGGTAGGCGAGATGCTCCATCGTCGAGAAGGTGGACGAGATCCAGCTCTCCGGCGTTCGGACGCTGATGCCGGTCTGGTTGTCCTCGCAGACGAAGAGGATCGGCATCGGCAGACCGATCCGGACGGCGTAGCGCGCCGTGTTGATCGCGGACAGGGCGGACGCATGGTTCGCGCTGGCGTCCCCGAATGAGCAGGCCACGATGGCGTCATCGGGCAGGTCGATGGCGACGCCGAGTCGGCGGGCGCGCGCCAGGCTGAATGCCAGTCCCATCGCCTTCGGGAGGTGGCTGGCGATGGTCGAGGTCTGTGGCGGCACCCACAGCGGCCGGCTGCCCCACACTTTGTGCCGCCCCTGCGCGATCGGGTCCTCGCGGCTGGCCACCATGCCGAGCAACGTGTCGAATGCCGGCGTGCTGCCAGGTAGCTGGCGCGCGCGGGCCATCATCAGCGCGCCCGAGCGGTAGTGCAGGAGCGCAGGATCGGTGATCCGCAACTGTGCTCCGAGCGTGACGTTGTTCTCGTGGCCCGCGCTGCTGATCGTGTGGAAGCTGCGGTTCGTCTTCTTGAGCTCGCGTGCGGCAACGTCGAGCTGGCGCGACAGGACCTGGTCCTCGAACAGCTCGACCGCCTTGCGCGCCGTCAGTCCGCTCCCCACGCGCAGCGGCGCATCGCCCGGCAGCATGCTGGCCGCGTTGGCGGCGGTCGCGAGATAGGCGTCGAGCGCGGACTCGACGATGGCGACGCGATCGAAGGTCATGCGCGAGGTTCTCGATGCTCGAGGGTGGGCGTGGCCCGTGGGCTGGCAATGATACGCGCCCGGTAAGCACGTGGTAAGTCCGCGATAAGGCTCCGGAGTGTCTCCTCACCGTCCTCGCGGACGCCGCATCTGTCGGCGTCGCAGGGGCTCAAGGAGATGCACCGATGCGCGCAATCACCCGGGACCGCGGCAGCCATACCGGAGGCGGCTGGCCTGCCTGACAGAGGGGTACGGCCTCAGCCCCCGAGCGAGATGAGCACGATCCCCGCCACGGCCACGAGTACTGCCACCATGCCAAGGCGGGGGAGTGACTCGCCCAGCAGAAGGCGCGCGAGCAGCATGGTGACCAGCGGATAGAGCCCCGACAGGGCGGCGGCGATGCCGACCCCCAGCGTCGCAAAGGAGAGGACCACGAGGCCGTTGGCCGAAACGTCCAGCAGCCCCGCCAGCGCAACCAGCCGTCCCGTGCCGCGCAGCAGATTCTGCCCGATGCGAGCCAGCACCATGCCTCCCACGACCAGCGTCGCAGCGCCGCGTGCGGCGACCAGTGCCCAGAGTTGCCCGCTTTCGGCGGCGCGGTTCACGAACACGAACCAGAGACCGAAGCCGATCGCCGCGCCGACTGCAAGGATCAGGGCCTGGCGGCTGACGCCGTGCCTGGTCGCGCCGCTCGCGGCGGCCGCGGCGGCCACGGCGCAGCCGACGCCGGCGAGCTGGAGGAGGCTGATGGCGTCGCCCCAGACGAGGACCCCGACGCCGAGCGAGATGAGGGCGCCGCCCACGCCGGCCAGAGCGGAGACGAGGCCCATCGCCCCCTGTGCCAAGGCGCGATAGAGGGCAGCCAGGGCGAGACCTCCGAACACGCCACCGAGGCTCCCGAGGAGCAGAGTCGGCGCATCGGGTGGTGCGGGCCGGAGCAGCAGCAGCCCACCGAGTAACAGCAAGAAGCCGATCAGTTGCGCGCCGGCGGCGACCACCAGTCCCCCGGCCCGGCGGGCAGCCACACCGCCGGCCACGTCGCCAGCGCCCCAACTGGCGGCGGCTCCGAGCGCCAGCCCGACCCCAGGTTCGATCACGCCGCTCCTCCTTGACCGCCGCAGTGCCGCGAGCGCTGGGACTGTACCAGTCGAGCTGCTCAAAGCGGCGGCGCCCATCTTCTCGGATGAGGCCGAACGGGGCCGTCACCCGAGGCTTGACAGCCACCTGTCAACGCCGCACAGTTCGCCAATCTCGGGACGCCGTCCGCGGCGTCGGGCGACCGACGCGCGCGTCTCCGAGCCCTCGCGAGGGACCTGTTGGCCGGCGACCCGATGATCGCATCCCCCGGCACGATGACTGCCGCCGTTGCGGCGGACCGCGACTCCGCCGGCGTGCCGGCGGTCCGCCTCGAACGACTCGAGAAGCGCTTCGGCGAGATCGCCGCGGTGGCCGGAATCGACCTGGAGATCGGCGACGGAGAGTTCTTCTCGATGCTCGGCCCGTCCGGCTCGGGGAAGACGACGACCCTGCGCATGATCGCCGGCTTTGAGCAGCCGACTGCCGGTCGGGTCCTGCTTCACGGTCAGGATGTCACCGGCATTCCGCCATTCGACCGCGACGTGAACACCGTCTTTCAGGACTACGCGCTCTTCCCCCATATGACCGTCGGCGAGAACGTGGCCTACGGGTTGATGGTGCGGAAGACGCCGACGCCCGAGCGTACGGCGCGTGTGACCGAAGCGATGCGTATGGTGCGGCTGGATGGCTATGAGAAGCGCAAGCCTGCCCAGCTGTCGGGCGGTCAGCGCCAGCGCGTGGCCCTGGCGCGCGCTCTGGTCAACCGACCCCGCGTGCTGCTGCTCGACGAGCCGCTCGGCGCGCTCGACCTCAAGCTGCGCGAAGAGATGCAGATCGAGCTCAAGGCCATCCAGGTGCAGGTCGGAATCACCTTCATCTACGTGACCCACGACCAGGAAGAGGCGCTCGTCATGAGCAACCGGATCGCCGTCTTCAACCGGGGCCTGATCGAGCAGGTGGGCACGCCCGCCGACATCTACGAGCACCCAGCCACGACGTTCGTGGCCGGGTTCGTAGGGACCTCGAACCTGCTGACCGGGGAGGTGGCGCGGGCCGTCATCGGGTCCGACGGTTCGTTCACCGTGCGACCCGAGAAGATTCGCCTAGCCGAGCCGTCGGACGAGGCCATGGCTGACGAGCAATCAACGCTCGGAAAAGTGCGAGAAGTCGTGTACCTTGGCTCGGACACGCGCTATATCGTGAGGCTCGACGCTGGTGGTGAGCTGGTCGTGACTCAGCAGAACCTGCAGACGTCGTCGATGCAGGCGCTCGCCGCGCAGGGCCGGGCGGTCCGGCTCATCTGGAAGCGGGAGCACGTATTGGGCCTGGCCGGTGGCCAGGCCTCAGCGGGGGATCAAGTGGGAGTGGAGGATCAATGAGAAGCATTCGAACCACGGCCTTGTTCGTGTCCGTAGGGATGGTGACAGCCGCCTGCGGGACCAGCCTCCCGTCGGGCATGCTCGACAAATTGGGTGAGGGTGAAGGCGAGCTGAACCTCGTCATCTGGGCAGGCTATGCCGAGGACGGATCGGCCTACCCCGAGTTTGACTGGGTGACGCCCTTCGAGGAGGAGACCGGCTGTATCGTCAACTCGACGCCGATGGCCGACTCTGCCGCCGGGATGCAACTCCTGCGGTCGGGCGAGTACGACGGCGGCTCCTTCTCCGGTAACGCGACCGACCGGCTGATGGCGGCCGGCGACGTTGCGCCGGTGAACGTCGATCTGCTCCCGAACTACGCCAACGTGTTCGCGGGCCTGAAGAACCAGGCGCACAACTCGCTGGACGGGGTTCCGTACGGCGTGCCGCACGGTCGCGGACCGAACCTCCTGATCTGGAACACCGAGGAGGTCGACGAACAGACCACCTGGGATGGCATCTGGGAGAACGCCGGCGATTACGAGGGCAAGCTCAGCATCTTCGACTCGCAGGACTTCATCGCCGATGCCGCCCTGCACCTGATGGCCACCCGCGAGGACCTGGGCATCACCAGCCCGTACCAGTTGACCCAGGAGCAGTTCGATGCGGCGATTGAGCTCCTGGCAGCGCAGTTCGAGCACGGGCCCCAGTTCTGGTCGGGGGCGACCTTCACCGAGCAGATCACGGCGTTCGCCGCGGGTGACGTGACCATCGGCACGACCTGGCAGTTCCAGGTCAACTCTCTTGCCGCCGAAGGCGCCCCGGTCAAGGCCATCAAGCCGGCCGAGGGAACGACCGGGTGGTCCGACACCTGGATGATCGCCAGCGACGCCGCCAACCCGAACTGCATGTACCTGTGGATGAACCACATGATGTCGGCTGAGGCCAACGGGCAGGCCACCGTCTACTTCGGTGAGGCGCCCACCAGCCAGCAGGCCTGCGACTACGCCGAGACGATCGCGCCGGGACACTGCGAGCAGACCCACGCGACCGATGAGCCGTACTGGGAGGACATCTGGTACTGGAGCACGGCCCGCAAGGACTGTGGGGATGAGGACGCCAACACCACCTGCGTCGATTACGACGGCTGGGTCGAGGCCTGGACCACCCTCCGGGGTGGCTGAGCCGCGCACCAGGCGTTTGAACTAGACCTGATGCTCCCCGGGGGGTCCGCTCCCCGGGGAGCCTCGCCATGGTCCCGATGACCACCGAAGGGCCGTCTCTCGCCTCCGCACCGGCGCCCAGCCGTGCGCGGCGGGTGGCGACCTGGCTCCACGCCCGGCCGCGGACGCAGCTCCGGCTGCTCCTGGCGGCCCCGCTCCTGTGGCTCGTCCTCGTCTACATCGGCTCGCTGGCGATCCTCCTGCTCAACGCGTTCTGGACGAGCGACTCGTTCACCGGCAAGGTGAACCCGTTCGATTGGTCACTGGATGCGTTCGTCCAGATCTTCAGCAATGACGTGTACCGGACGATCGCGGTCCGAACCCTGGGCATGGCCGTGCTTGTTACCGTGACGGCTGCCCTGCTCGCCTTTCCCATCGCGTACTACATGGCGCGCGTGGCCAGCCCGCGGATGCGACGCCTGCTGGTGGTTGCCGTTCTCATGCCCCTGTGGGCGTCGTACCTGGTCAAGATCTTTGCCTGGCGCACCATCCTCCAGGGCAACGGGGTGCTCGCGTGGGTCCTCGCCCCGTTTGGCATCTCCGGCCCGGGCACCGACGAGCTGATGAACTCGTGGCTGGTCTTCACCTACCTGTGGCTGCCGTACATGATCCTTCCCATCTATGCCGGGCTGGAGCGCGTCCCCAGCTCACTGCTCGAGGCCTCGGCGGACCTCGGAGCGCGGGCCCGAACGACCTTCCGCCGGGTGGTGCTGCCGCTGGTCTTTCCGGCCCTGGTGGCAGGGTCGATCTTCACCTTCTCGCTGACGCTGGGCGACTACATCGTGCCTGACCTGGTGAGCGACGCGAAGTTCATCGGCAACGTGATCTACGACAACTCCGCGCTGGGTCAGTTCCCAGTGGCAGCCGCCTACTCGATGCTGCCGATCCTGATCGTGGTTGGGTACCTGCTCGTCGCTCGGCGCCTCGGCGCCTTCGAGTCGCTGTGAGGGCCGCGAGCCGTGGTTGAGTCGCGCCTGGTCCGAGTCGGCCTGCGCATCGCTTCGGGGCTCGTGCTGGCGTTCCTGTACCTGCCGCTGATCATCCTCGGCATCTTCGCCTTCAACGAGAGCCGATTCATGGTGTGGCCGCCACCCGGCTTCACGCTGCACTGGTTCGGCGAGGCGCTCGCCAACCCGGCCATCCCCCAGGCATTCCTGAACTCCATCATCGCCGCGCTGGCGGCCGTGTCGATCGCCCTGGTCCTCGGCACCCTGGCCGCCATGGGCGTGCAGCGCTTTGAATTCTTCGGCCGGGACTCGATCAGCTTCCTCCTCATCCTGCCGATTGCCCTGCCGGGGGTCATCACCGGCATCGCGCTGAGCACGACGTTCCAGACATTCGGGATCGACTTCAGCCTGATGACGATCATCATCGGGCACGCCACCTTCTGCATCGTGATCGCCTACAACAACGTCATCGCGCGCCTGCGCCGCCTGCCACGGTCATCCGAGGAGGCCTCGGCCGACCTGGGCGCTGACACCTGGATCACGTTCCGAAAAATCACCATGCCCGCGATGCGGACGGCGCTCCTCTCCGGCGCGCTGCTTGCCTTCGCGCTGTCGTTCGACGAGGTCATCGTCACCCTGTTCACGGCCGGCGCCGGGACCCAGACCATCCCGGTCTGGATCCTGTCCGCCATGCAGCGGCCGACCGAACTGCCCGTGGTCAACGTCGTCGCCCTGGTCCTGATTCTGCTGTCGATCATTCCCGTCTACATCGCCCAGCGGATCGGCGGCGACACGGTCGGCATCACGCGCTGATCCGCGGCATGGATCGATCGCTCCCGGCACCGCTGGTGGAGCTGCCGTGGGACCGCACAGATGTGCCGAATGCGGCCAGCGTGGCGCTGCGGCTTCGCGCTGAAGGGGTAGAGCCGCACGCCTGGTCGAACAGGCCCGGCGACCGCTACGGCGTGCACATCCACACGTTCACCAAGGTGCTGATGTGCGCTGCGGGCTCGATCACGTTTCTGATCGGACCCGACGCCGAGCCGCTCGACCTTCGTCCGGGGGACGGCTTCATTCTGCCGCCCGGGACGCCGCATGCAGCCGTCGTGGGAGCCAGCGGGTGCACCTGTCTCGAGGGGACCCGCTAGGGGGCACCGTCGGAACGCTCCGCCGCACGGGCCGCGCGCTCGAAGGGGTTGTCGCGGTACCAGTCTCCGCCCGCCCGCCACGCTCGCAGGGCCCCGACCAGGTAGAGGAGGGGAAGGCGTGCGCCATGGGAGCGCCACTGGCTGACGTGGGCAAGTTCGTGCGCCATCTCGGCGTCATTCAGGCGGCGCCATGCCCAGACATGGCTGCCGATCGTGATCGCCAGCCAGTCCGGCAGCAGGAGATCTCCGATCGGCCGCAATCGCGGGCGGACGTGGATCTGGACGCGCGCCGGTCCGGTCACTCGCTGCGGGCGGGCCAGGGACCGTGGCGTCCTGCCGGGCGACCAGTGCCGTCGCGCTCGAGCTTGTGCGGCCCGGCATCGGGCGGGTCGTACCGCAGGCGCTCGACCGGCTCCCCGCCGAGCAGATGCTGCGCGACGATCTCGCCGACGTCGGCCGGGGTGACGGCCGCATACCAGGTCCCTTCGGGATAGACCACCACCATCGGTCCATTGCCGCACTGTGAGAAACAGCCGGAGTGGTTAATGCGAACCGTTCCGGCGGCCCCAGCATCCCGGATGGCTGCCTTCATGGCCGCATGTACGCCCAGTCCGTCCCCGTCAACCGCGGGGCACCAGTCGCCACGCGTGCAGACGAAAACGTGTCGTTCATAGACGGACATGACCGCGGAAGTACCCCACGCATCGGACCCAAAGTACCGGGGCTCCTGAGCCCACCCCAACCTTACTATCCGACCAGCAAGGGCGCGGTCCGCACCGAATCGGTCCACGCGCCAACCAACGGTACTCATTCGCCAGCGAGGAATCCGCCAGCAATGATCAGCAACGAGGTCGGGAAGCTGCTCACGGCGACCGAGGTCGCCGAGATGCTGCACCTGCACGTCAACACGGTCAAGCGGCTGGGCGACCGCGGCGAAATCCCGTTCTACCGGGTCTGCAAGCGCGGCGACCGACGCTTCCGCTACGACGACGTCCTGTCGTTCCTTCGTCGACCCAAGTAGCCCAGCCGACGGCCGCCTGACGGCCGCCCACTGATGCCGGTTCCGGCTCACGCCGGGACGGCCCTGTTCCCCGCCAGGGGGCGCGCGACGACCGCCGAAGTGCCAGTCTTTCGGCGGTCGTTTCGTTGTCGGGGGATAATGCCCGGCCAATGGACACCGAACCGCGCCTGCGCCTGGCCGAAGGGCAGCGCCTCCTCGACACGAGCGATCCGGAGGGCGCCCAGCGCCTCCTTACGCCGCTCACCGGCCACCCAGATCGCGAGATCGCCGGACCCGCGTGGCTTGCCGTGGGCACGGCTCGCTATCGCCTTGACGACGAGCCCGGTGCCCTGGCGGCGTGGCGCGCAGCCGCTAATTCGAACGCGGCGATCGCGTGGCAGGGGTCGCGTGCCGCGGCGGAGCAGCATGTTCGCGATGGGGATCTCGAGGCGGCCATCGGGGCGTATCGCGATGCCGAACAGCGTGCCCCGGCGGGGGAGCGGGGGGCGATCGCCAACCGGATCGCCTGGCTGCTCAAGGAGACGGGCCACGATTTCGCGGCACGGCGTCAGTTCAACCGGGCACGCGGCGCCTACGCCACCTACGCCGCCTGGGTCACCTGGGGCATCATCGCCGTCGCCGTGGCGGTCTTCCTGCTGGACACCGCCCTGGCCGGGTTCTCCGGGATCTCGCCCGTTTCATCGGGCGGCTCGCTGGTTGATGCCGGGCTGGTCTACGGTCCGGCGGTTGCGGCCGGCGAGTGGTGGCGCCTCATTACCAGCGCCTTCCTGCACCTGAGCCTGCTGCACATCGCCTTCAACATGTATGCGCTCTGGCTGTTCGGGCCGATCATCGAGCAGATGTACGGGCACCTCGAGTACGCGGTCGCGTACCTGCTGTGCGCCCTGGGCGGCAGCGTGCTGACCATCCTGGTCGCCCCGCAGTCGGCCGCCGCGGGGGCATCCGGGGCGATCTTTGGCCTGCTGGGCATGGCCTTCATCGTCTCGCGCCGCCACCACGTGGTGATCGGCCCCCAGGCCCGCGCCGTCCTGTCGCAGGCTGGCGTGCTCCTGCTTATCAACCTCGTCATCACCTTCGCCTCGCCGCGCATCAGCTGGACCGGCCACCTCGGCGGCCTGCTGGTCGGCCTGGTGATCGGATGGATCCTGGCCCCGACCCAGGTGGCGACCCTGGGTGGCATGTTCCGAGGACCCGACGGGGCCAGCCTGGCCAAACCGACGCCCGACACGGTCCGTGCCGCGGCCTACCTGGCCGTGGCGGCAGCTCTCGTGGTCGGCACCTGGATTGCCGTCGCCCGAATCGGCTGAGGAGGGGACCGATGTGCTACGACGCTGACGCTCGTCCGCCGCTCCCGCCGATCCGGGGGGCTGCGCTGGATGCCGGCGAGGTCATCCTCCATGCCTCGGATGGGACGCAGGTGGCCGCGTATGCAGCCCGGGCAGCGCAGCCGAGCGGTGCGGGAATGGTGGTCCTTCCCGACGTTCGGGGGCTCCACCCCTTCTACGAGGAGCTGGCCCTCCGTTTCGCGGAAGCGGGGATCGACGCGTGCGCGATCGACTACTTTAGTCGCACGGCGGGGACCGGGCGCCGGGACTCGGAGTTCGACTATCAGACCCACGTTCCGCTTACCCGTCCCGACACACTGGCCGCCGACGTTGCAGCCGCGGCGGCGCACCTGCGCTCCCCCGCGGGCGGCGCTGTGACGCGCCTGTACTCGATCGGCTTCTGCATGGGCGGCCGGCTCAGTTTCCTGCAGGCTGCGAGCTCCATCGGCTTCGATGGCGTGATCGGCTTCTATGGCTGGCCGGTCGGGCGCAACAGCGCCGGACTGGCTGCGCCCGTCGATGCGGCGGGCACCTTCACCTCCCCGGTGCTCGCCATCTGGGCCGGTGCCGACGCTGGGATCGGCCCCGATGCGGTCCGGGCATTCGACGCCGCCATGGACGCCGCTGGCGCCACGCATCGATCGGTCACCTATCCGGACGCGCCGCACTCGTTCTTCGATCGACAGGCGGTCGAGCACGCGGCCGCGTCCGAGGATGCCTGGCGCGAGATCCTGGAGTTCACCGGCCCCGGCCGGCGTAGCGCCGGGTCAGACGCCCGGTAACGGCTCACTGTTTGTCACGGCCGCCGCGGAGGCCGGGCGCATCGGACGCATGTAGAGG
>JBDSIN010000042.1:0-24853 GCA_039917955.1 Candidatus Limnocylindria bacterium | reverse complement strand
TGGATGATCTGGAATGCGGCAGCCCGCTTCACCGCCGGCGCGCTGGGGCCACCCGTCGAAGGCGAGAAATCGGCACCGGTCACCTCGGCGCAGCCGGCCCCTTCATCATCGTCATCACCGACAACTTCCCCCTGAACCGATGCGTCTTGTCGTCCAGCGGGTCAATCGGGCAGCGGTCCGCAGCGAGGGAGAGCTGTTGGGCGAGATCGGGCCCGGCGCGGCGGTCCTGGTCGGCATCTCGACCGGCGACGATCTCGAGGCCGTCGACCGAATGGCCGACAAACTGGTCGGGCTGCGATACTTCGAGGACGCCGGCGGGCGCACGAATCTCGCCATCGGAGCTGTGGGCGGTGACTTCCTGGTGGTGAGCCAATTCACGCTCTACGCGGAGCTACGGCGCGGGCGACGTCCGGGATTCACTGACGCCGCTGCTCCGGATGTGGCAGAGCCGCTGGTGGATCGGTTTGTGGCTCGCCTGCGCGCCAGCGGCAGCCAGGTTGCGACCGGGCGTTTCGGAGCAGAGATGGAGCTCGAGCTGGTGAACGCCGGGCCGTTTACCCTGGTGCTCGACTCGGAGCGCGATCTGGCGGTCGCTCCGGGGTAGGTCGGCTCAGACCTTTTCGGCGGTCCGCTGGCAGCGTGAGCAGGCCTTGATGCGCACCATGCTGCCGTTGCGCTGGACGACCATCGGCTGCAGGTTGGGAATCCAACGCCGCAGGGCCCGCTTGCGGTTCATGCCAACCGACTGGGGGTTCCAGCCGGTGATCGGCTTCTTGCCGCAGATCTCGCACTCGCGTGCCATGGGGAATTCTCCAATCACGGACGAACCGGCGCACCATCCTCAGCGTCGCCGGAACGGGTCGATCGTAGCACGCTAGGATCGGGCCATGCAATCAGCCCGGCGTCGAGCCGGCGATCCACCCGGCCGCCAGCCGCCGTCGGGGCTGGATGCCGCGGATCTCGATCGCCCGATCCGTGACGTGCTGCCGGAGCTGGCGCGCGGCATCGCCGCGCTCGCACGCCTGGGGATTGCCACCCCTCGGCAGGCACTCTTCCATCTGCCGTTCCGCTACGACGACTTCAGCGACCTGCGGCCGCTGGGTGAACTGCTGCCCGACGAGAAGCAGTCGGCGCGCGTCCGCGTCGTGGAGGTGCGCGTCGAGAAGGGGTTCGGCCGACGCCCCCAGCGGGTGATTGCGCAGCTCGCCGACGATAGCGGCACCGCCGAGGCGATCTGGTTCGGGCGCCAGTTCGTGGAGCAGCGTCTCGCCCGCGTTGCCCCCGCCGACGAGCTGATCTTCAGCGGCAAGGTGGCCCTCCGAGGCTGGCGGCCGCAGTTCGTCGGCCCGGACTTCTCGCCGGTCGGAGCCGATTCAGTGCATACCGGGCGCGTAGTCCCGGTCTACCGCCTCGCCGGGGGCGTGACCCAGAAGCGGGCCCGTGATCTGCTCGCGCGCGTGCTCGAGCGCGCCCTGCCCGCGGTCACTGATCCGCTCCTGCCGAAGGAGCGAGGGGCGCTGCCCGCGCTCGACGAGGCGCTCAGCGCTGCGCACTTCCCGGACGAAGCGATCGACGTGGCCGCCGCGCTGGACCGGCTGGCCTTCGATGAGTTACTCGCCCTGCAGCTCAGCCTCGCCCAGGCCCGCGTGGCGCGCGAGGGGCTGCACGCCGCTCGGGTGGTGGTCGGTCCGCAGGAACTCGAGCGGCTGACCGCGGCGCTGCCGTTCCTGCTCACCGGTGACCAGCGCGGTGCGGTCGATGAGATCGTCGCGGACCTTGCCAGCGACCGTCCCATGCGTCGGCTGCTGCAGGGTGACGTGGGAAGCGGCAAGACGGCGGTCGCCGCCGTCACGCTCGCCGGCGTCGTGCGCGCCGGCTGGCAGGGTGCCCTGATGGCACCGACCGAGATCCTTGCCCGGCAGCACCACAGCGGCCTGGCGCCGCTCCTTGCTACGCTCGGGGTTCGGGCTGAGTTCCTCTCTGGCTCGCTGCCGGTGGCGGCCAAGCGACGGATTCACGATGCCATCGCGGCCGGCGAGATCGACGTGGTGATCGGCACGCATGCCGTCATCAGCGAAGCGGTGACCTTCCGCGACCTGGGGCTCGCGGTGGTTGACGAGCAGCATCGCTTCGGCGTGGCGCAGCGTGCCGCGCTGCAGGCCAAGGGGGCGGGGCTTGAACCACACGTGCTGGCGCTCACCGCGACGCCGATCCCGCGCACGCTGGCGCTGACCTTCTACGGCGACCTGTCGATCAGCACCATTCGCGAGCTGCCGCCCGGCCGCCAGCCAATTCGTACCGAGGTGCGGAATCGCGCTGCCCTGCCGCGCATCGAGGCGTTCCTGGCATCCGAGGCGGCGGCCGGCCGCCAGGCGTTCGTGGTCGTTCCGCTCGTGTCGGAGAGCGACGCGCTCACGGTCGCTTCGGCTGAGGCGGAGGTGGAGCGCCTGCGGACAGCGCTGCCGCAACTGCGCGTTGGCCTGGTACACGGCCAGCAGCGGGCCACCGAGCGCGACGCCACGATGCAGGCGGTCGCGGCCGGGGAGATCGACCTGTTGGTGGCGACCTCGGTGATCGAGGTCGGGATCGACGTTCCGAATGCCTCGGTGATGCTCGTCGAAGACGCGGAACGCTTCGGCCTGGCCCAGCTGCACCAGCTCCGGGGCCGTGTCGGGCGCGGGACGGATCGGTCCTTCTGCATCCTGCTCAGCGACAGCGTCGATGAACTCGCGCGTCGGCGCCTGGAGGTGATCCGCTCGTCGTCGGATGGATTCGCCATCGCCGAGGCCGATCTCGAGCTGCGGGGAGCGGGAAACCTTCTCGGGACGCGCCAATCCGGGCTTCCTCCGCTTCGCGTGGCGTCGCTCTTCGAGCCGCGCCACATCGCGCTGGCGGAGCGGGCCCGTGACCTTGCCAACGACCTCGTGGCGGGCGACCCACAGCTGACCGGGCGGCCGGCACTCCTCAGGCTCCGCGACGACTTTGCGTCCCCCGAGGACGACGGGGAGGCGGCCTGATGCGGGTCATCGCGGGGAGCGCCAGAGGCCTGCGGCTGGTCGCGCCGAAGGACCTGCGGACACGCCCGATCGCCGACCGCGTCAAGGAGACGCTGTTCGCCATCCTGGGTGACCGCGTCGCTGACGCCCGAGCCCTCGACCTGTACGCCGGGACCGGCGCGATCGGGATCGAGGCGCTGTCGCGCGGGGCCGCACACGCCACGTTCGTCGAGCGCAGTCGCGAGGCGCTGATCGCCATCCGCGAGAACCTAACCAGAACCGACATGGGGGTCCGGGCGTCGGTGCACTCTGGCGACGTCGAGGCCTTTCTGGCGTCCGATTTCATCGGCGCCTTCGATCTCGCCTTCGTGGATCCGCCGTACGCGGAGCGTGCTATCCTCGCGCCGCTCGAGCGGCTCGTGCCGCACCTGGCACCAGGGGCGACGGTGGTGGTCAAGCACTTCTGGCGAACGCCGATTCCCCAGGTTGCAGGGCTTGCCCACTGGCGCGAGCGGCGATTCGGCGAGACCGGCCTCACCTTTCTCGAGGCGACCGGCCGCGCCGATGCAGCGGAGGAGTCATGAGTCGCGTCGCCGTCTTTCCGGGGTCCTTCGACCCGATGACGAATGCCCACCTGGACGTCGCGCAGCGGGCCGCCGCGCTCTTCGACCATCTCGTGATCGGCGTGCTGAACAACACCAGGAAGACGCCGCTCTTCAGCGTCGAGCAACGGGTCGCCCAGATTCGGGAGGCGGTCGCGCCGTTCGGGCCACACGTCGAGGTGAAGGAGTTCGATGGCCTCACCGTCGACTTTGCCCGGCGGTCGGGCGCCGGGTTCATCGTGCGGGGCCTCCGAGCGGTGAGCGACTTCGAGGCTGAGCTCCAGATGGCCCACACCAACCGCAAGCTGCAACCGGCGGTCGACACCGTGTTCCTGATGTCGGCGCTCGAGTACGGGTACGTCTCGAGCAGCCTCGCCAAGGAGGTCGCCCAATTCGGCGGCGACGTGGCGCCCATGGTGCCGCCGGCGGTCGCCACCGCGCTGCGCGAGCACTTCTCGGCCCGATCCTGAGCGGCACCGTCCCACGGCTATAATCCTCGGCGACGATCGGTCGCCGAGGAGGGCGCAGCCACGGACATCCTGTTTTTGGTCGAGCGGCTCGAGTCGCTCGTCGCCACCAGCAAGAAACTGCCACTCACCAACAACGTGGTGCTCGATCAGGCCGCGCTCCTCGAGTTGATCGACCAGTTGCGCGTCTCGGTGCCGCCCGAGGTACACCAGGCCCAGCGGGTGACCGAGGAGGCGACGCGCATCGTCGAGCGAGCCCGCGACGAGGGCGACGCGGTCATCGCTCGCGCGCAGGAGCAGGGTGCCCGCATGCTCGAGGAGCGCGAGCTGGTGCGGATGGCGCAGCAGCGGGCGACCGAGATCATCGAGGTTGCCAGTCGCGAGTCTGCCGAGGTTCGACGCGGCGCCGATGAGTACGCTGCCGGCGTCCTGATTCGCCTCGAGGGCGAGTGCATCAAGGCACTGACCAGCATCAAGCGCGGGATCGAGATGCTCGACGACCGGCATCGACCGGTCCGCCACGAGGACGCCGCCATGCCAACCATCGACGAGCAGTCGAGCGAAGCCGTTCCGGGGTCGTGACCCTCTTCAACGCGGCGGGCCTGCTCCGCGAGGGAGCCGGAGCCACTCGCGAGTACGCCCTGCGAGACCGCTACCTGTCGGTCGGTCCGGAGGTGGAGCTCGCCGGCCCGGTGAGCGGCAAAGTACGACTGCAGCGCACCAATCGCGGCATCTTGCTGCACGGCTCGCTCGACGCGTCGGTGCGCCGGACCTGTTCACGGTGCCTGGAGCCGTTCGAGGAAGCCGTGGCAGTCACCCTCGCGGAGGAGTACCTGCCGAGCATCGATCCCGAGCGAGGGACACCCCTCGCTCTGCCGGCCGCCGATGAAGAGGCGCTCCGATTGGACGAGCGGCACCAGATCGATCTCGTACCTGTTCTCCGCGACGAGCTGGTGCTCGGCGAACCGATGCATCCGCTCTGCCGGCCAGACTGCCCCGGCCTCTGCCCCGGCTGCGGACGCAGCATGGCGGTGGGCAGCTGCGACTGCTCTGCGTTCGAGCCGGACCCTCGATTGGCCGCTCTCGCCGCGCTGCTGCCTCACGAGACGGACTGACGCCGCCAGGGCCGATCGGCGCGCTCGCCCACCGGCCGGACGCCCGGTATACTGCGGCGTTCCCAATTTCACGAACCTAGGTAGGAGTCACGCGTGGGCGTTCCCAAGCGAAAGGTATCCAAGTCGCGGCAGGGCGAGCGCCGCTCGCATCTGGCGATCAGCGGGCCGCCGCTCGTCGAGTGCACCCACTGCCACGAGCTCAAGCGCTCGCACCACGTCTGCCCGACCTGCGGGTACTACGACGGCCGCGAAGTCGTGAGCGTCGAGTCGACCCCGCCGGCTGAAGGCCAGCGCTGACGACCGCGCCGCTGATGCGCATCGCGGTCGACGCGATGGGTGGCGACTTCGCTCCACGCGAGGTCGTGCGCGGCGCCATCAAGTACGCTGCCTCTCACGCCGACGAGGTGATCCTCGTCGGTGACGTGCCGCGCATCGAGTCCGAGATCGCGGAGTACGGCCACGGGCACCCGGCGAGCCTCTCGTTCGTGGACGCGCCGGAGGTCATCGAGATGGGGGAGCACCCGGCCACCGCGCTGCGTGCCAAGCGCCGCTCATCGATTCGGGTGGCGACCGACCTCGTGCGGGATGGGGAGGCGGACGCCGTCGTCAGCGCCGGATCGACCGGCGCGACCATGGCCGCAGCCGTCTTCAGGCTCGGCCGGATCGACGGCATCGATCGCCCCGCTCTCGCCGCACACCTGGTCACCGCCACCGGCCCGATCATGCTGCTCGATGTCGGGGCGAACGTGGACTCGGACGCCGCCAATCTCGTCCATTTCGCCGTGATGGGCTCGATCTACGCTGAGCACGTCCTCAAGGTCAATCGCCCGCGTGTCGGTCTCCTCAACATCGGCGAGGAGAAGGACAAGGGGGATGCGCTCGCACGTGAGGCGCACCGTCGAATGCGCGAGCTCGACCTGAATTTCGTGGGCAACGTCGAGGGGAACGACCTTGTCGCGCACGCGGCGGACGTGGTGGTCTGCGACGGGTTCGTCGGCAATGTGGTGATCAAATTCTTCGAGGGGTTGACCGGCTACATCTTCCGGTCGCTGCGGACGGACCTGCAGCAGGGACCGGTGGCACCGCTCGCGCTGCTGGCCCTCAAGCCCGGCTTTGATCGGATGAAGCAGCGTTTCGACTACGAGCAGTACGGCGGGGCACCGCTGCTGGGCGTCCGCGGCGTGAGCATCGTGACCCACGGCCGGGCCCGTGCACGGATGATCGAGCACGCCATCCGGGTGGCGTCCGAAGCCGCGGCGGAACGGGTCCCTGATCTCATCGGTGCCTGGACGCAGCATCACCCCGCACTGGCGCGTCGAGACGCGGCCGACATGGTCGCCGACGGCACCGAGCCGCTGGTGACCGGGCCGGGGACGGTAGGCTGAGCAGCACGGCGTCCCGCTCTCGCCGCAGCGTGAGTGCCAGCCCTGGCTTCCAGGCGCGACGCCTGGCCATGCTCGCGCTCTTCGAGGACGAGTTCCGCCCCACGGCGGCGATGAGCGCGTTGGAGCGGCTCGGCGACGACGAAGGAACCGACGCGGAGGTGGTCGAGCACGCCCGGCTGATCGTCGCAGGGGTGCTGGCGCAGGCGCCTGCGCTTGACGTGGAGATCGCGACCTACGCCCCCATAATTCCGGTCAGCGAGCTCGGTCGGATTGAGCGAACGATCCTCCGGAGCGCCGTGTGGGAGATGCTATACTCCGCCGCGACCTCGACCAGGGAGACGATTCGCGACGCAGTCTCCCTCGCCGGGACATACGCCGGGGAAGCGGCCCGCCGCCTCGTGAACGGCGTCCTGCGCAGCATTGCAAACGCATCAGGTAGAGGAGGCTGACGGTGAGCGACGGAACCACGTACGACCGGCTCAAGAAGATCATCGTCGAGCAGCTCGGCGTTGATGAGGAGGAGGTCACCGCGCAGGCCTCGTTCGTCGAGGACCTGAATGCTGACTCGCTCGATCTCGTCGAGTTGATCATGAGTCTCGAGGAAGAGTTCGGGATGGAGATCTCGGACGAAGACGCCGAAAAGATCCAGAAGGTCCAGGACGCGGTCGACTTCATCGGGGATCACCAGCAGTAGCGATCGGGGGAGATGGCCATCCCGCACCTCGACGAGCTGGGTGACCGACTCGGCATCGTCCTGCGGAATCCCGAGGCCATCCGCCAGGCACTGGTCCACAGCTCCTTCCACAACGAGAATCCCCGAGAGGTCCCCGGGCACAACGAGCGCCTCGAGTTCCTTGGGGATGCCGTCATCGGTCTCGTCGTCAGCAGCCTCCTGTACGACCGCTATCCCGATGAGGACGAGGGCTTCCTGACCGCCCGCCGCGCCGCACTCGTGAACCGGACTGCCCTCGCCGCGCTCGGCCTGCGACTCGGCCTGGATCGCCTGCTGCTGCTTGGCCGCGGTGAGGCCGAAGGCGGCGGTGCGACGCGCCCCTCCCTGTTGGCCGGCGCCTTTGAGGCCGTTGCGGGCGCCCTCTTCCTTTCCGAAGGAATGTCCGTCACGCGCCGATGCCTGCGGCGCCTGTTTGCCGAGCAACTCGCGCCGGCGCCGGACGCAGGCCCGCCGAAGTCTGCCAAGAGCCAACTCCAAGAGTGGAGTCAGCGACATCACCACCTGAAGCCGCGCTACGAGGTGCTCGAAACCGAGGGCCCGGCGCACAGCCAGATGTTCACGGTCGCGGCAGCCGTCGGAGGCCGCCGGCTGGCCACCGGCCAGGGCACGAGCAGGCAACGCGCCGAAGAAGAGGCGGCGGCGATCGCGCTTGGCGCGCTCCATGACGCTTCGTCGGAACCGGTCCCGGAAGCCGCCGGAGCATCAGAGGAACCGACGTGAGCCGCCTCAAGGAGCTGCGGCTGCACGGCTTCAAGACGTTTGCGGATCCGACCCGGTTCGTCTTCGAGCGCGGCGTGAACGCGGTGATCGGCCCGAATGGATCGGGCAAGAGCAACATGGCCGACGCGATCCGATGGGTGCTGGGCGAACAGTCGAATCGGTCTCTGCGCACGCGGCGTGCCGACGAGGTCATCTTCGCGGGGAGCGACGCACGGAAGCCGCAGGGGATGGCCGAGGCGATCCTGACCCTCGATAACACCGAGGGATGGCTCCCGGTCGATTTCGCCGAGGTGTCGATCGGTCGTCGTGCCTATCGGTCCGGTGAGACCGAGTACCTGGTCAACGGTGCCCGCGCCAGGCTGAAGGACGTGGTCGAGCTGCTTGCCCGCGGCAGGCTGGGAGCCAATGAACTGGTGGTGGTCGGACAGGGAACCGTCGACGCAGCCCTCTCGCTGCGCCCCGAGGAGCGGCGTCAGCTTTTCGAGGAGGCGGCCGGGGTCAAGAATCTCCAGGTTCGGCGCAACGAGGCAACGGGGCGGCTCGCTCGAGCGCGTGACAACCTGAGCCGGGTCTCCGACGTGATCGGCGAGCTGCGCCCCCAGGTGCGGAAGCTCGCGGTGCAGGCGCAGCACCAGCAGGAGCATGACGCGCTGGGCCAGCGGGCCCGCGCACTCGTCACCGAGGAGGCCCGGCGTCGCGAGACGGCCGCGCGCGATGCGCTCGGGAGTTCCCGGCGCGCCGCAGCAGCCGCCGCCGCCGCGCTCGACGAGTTTCGCGCGGCCCAGAACGCGGATCGGGAGCAGTTGGCCACCGCCGAGCGAGCCTACTGGGAGGCCGAATCGGTCGCCCGTGCCACCGCGGAGCGCCACGGCTCGACCCGCGAGACCTTTATCCGTGCCGAGGGACGCGCCGAGACGCTCGGCGCCCGCAGCACCGAGATGGCCGAGTCGATCGCGCGACGCGAGGCGGAACTGTCAGCCCTTGAAGGGCGGCTGCGTGTCTTCGAGCAGCCCGATGCCTCGGAGGTGGACGGCGCGATTGCTGCTGCGCAGCGAGCGGAGGTCGACTGGCAGGGAGCGGTCGAGGCGCTGGCGTCGGCCGACGCGGCGCTGCTGGCAGCCGAGGATGCGCTTGCGCGAACTCGCCTGCTCCACGCGACGCGCATCGCCGGCGAGGCACGACGCGGCGAGCTGCTCGCGCGCGCCGAGACGCTGCGCACGCGCATCGAGCGCGAGCTCGCAACCACCACGACGGCACTCGCAAGCGCCGAAGAGACGAGGGCTGCCGCAGTGGCGGCCCTGGCCGCGGCCGAGCAGACGGCTGCATTGGCACGCGAGCGAGCCGAGCGCGCGGTGGCGGAGCATGACGCGGCTGCGCCTCGGGCCGACGACGCCCGGGTTGCGGCTTCGTCGCTGGCGGAGCGGGTTGGCGCGTTGCGCAGCGAGCTCGAAGCGCTCCACGAGCGTGCTGAGCGGGGCAGTCGGCTCGGCACGCTGCTCACCGCTGCCGGCTGGCGCACACTGCTCGACTCGATCGACGCACCGGAGGACGCCTGGCCGGCCATTGAAGCGGTGGTTGGGGGTGAGCTCGAACAGGCGCTCGTCTGGCAGGAGGGCGACCTCGTCGAGCGGCTGGCGGAGGCTCGCGGCAGCGTGCGCCTGGTGGCTGCGGCGGGACGTGGTGGTGACGCGACGCAGTACGCCGCCGAACGTGCGGCCGCCCTGGCCGCCGTGCGCGGGGAGCGCACCCTCGCGGAGTGGATCGGCGCGGAGTCGGCGCCGCTCGTGCTCCAGCACGCCGTGATCGCCCCGGACGTGGGGGCGCTCCTGCGCGGCTGGCGCTCCCTGCCACCCGGATGGTCCGCCGTTACCACGCACGGCGACCTCGCCGATGGACGCGGTCTCGTGGCGGTGCGCGGCCGCGGCGATGCGCCGAGCGCCGAGGGAGCCAGGCAGCACGTTCGCCGCCGCGAGGTGGCCGAGGCCCTGGCACAGCTCGAGATGGCGCATGCAGATGCCCGTACTGCCGCTGCGGTCACGCTCACCGCTCTGAACGAGTCGGGCCGACAACGGGCGGTGGTGGTCGCCGAGCGGGATGAGGCGGATCGCCGCCTCGTGCAGGCGCGATCCGAGGCCGAGGCTGCCGAGGCGAACCTGGCAAGGTCTCGCCGCGACGCCGGTGAGCTGGCGATCGAACTGGAACAGGCGCGCGCGACGGAGCTCACGGCGCAGGACGCGCCGGGCCGGGCCGGGTCCGATGATGAGGTTGCGCCGCTGACGCTGATCGCCGAGCGGGCTCGGGCGGCTCGGGACGCGGCGGCAGCCAACCGGGACCAGCATCGGGACGCGTGGCGCACGGTTCGCCACGCGGCGGAGGAGGCGGAGCGGCGCTCGGGCGGGCACCGCCAGGAACTCGCCAACCTTGAGGCTCGCCGCGCGCAGCTCGCCGCAGTCGTCCCCGGGGACGAAGCGGCGCTGAAGTCACTCGACGTCGAGCGAGCCGCAGCCGACGCGGCGATGACGACGGCACGGGGTGCAGCCGAGGCCGCGGCGGCGGACTGGGCGGCAGCCGATGCCGAACGCGACCGACTCCGCGCCGAGCTCCTCGAGATGGAGCGCTCCCGCGGCTCGGTTGGCGATCGAGTGGCCGACCTCGAGCGGGCCGCGCAGGCGGCCGCGATCGAGGCATCGCGCCATGAGGACGGGCTGGCCGCCCTCGCGCGGGAACGCGACATCGCGCTCGAGTCGCTCGATCTCGCGGGCGCGCCGACCGATAGCGGCGAAGCGGAGAAGCCGCTGGCGGCGGAGGTGGGGGCTCTCCCGACGTCGGACCTGGAGAGCGAACTCCGCCGCGTCCGACGGACCCTGGCGCAGATCGGTCTGGTCAACCCGTTCGCCGTCGAGGAGCACCGGGAGATGGCGGAGCGTCTGGGTGGCCTCGCCGCGCAGGATACGGATCTGACCGCAGCGATCACCGCTACCGACGAGTTGATCACGCGCCTGGACGTCGAGATCACCGCCATGTTCCATGCGGCGTTCACCGCGATCGGAGCGAAGTTCGACGAGTTCTGCCAGACGCTGTTCGGCGGCGGGTCGGCGTCGCTCCAACTGTCTGAGAGCGAGGATGGAGATGCTCCGGGCGGCATCGAGATCACCGTCCGTCCGCCCGGGAAGCGGACACAACGCCTCTCCATGCTGTCGGGCGGCGAGCGCGCACTGACCGGAGTCGCCCTCCTCTTCGCCATGCTGAGCGTCAACCCGGTCCCGTTCTGCATCCTCGACGAGGTCGATGCCGCGCTCGACGAGGCGAACATCGGCCGATTCGCGAGCGCGTTGCGGATGCTGGCGGAGCGGATCGACTTCGTGGTGATCACCCACAACCGGGCGACGATCGAGATCGCCGACACCATCTACGGCGTGACCATGACCGATGCGGCTATCTCCAAGGTGCTCTCGCTGCGGCTTGCCGACCTGCCCGTCGAGGTGGCCGTCGGATGATGCGGCGGCCCCGCGGCGAGCCGAGCGGCCTGGGGCTCCGACCGCAGCCACAGGGATTGGGAGCGCGGTTGCGTTCCCTCTTTGCCGGGCCGACCGATGCCGCCACCTGGGAGCAGGTCGAGGAGGAGCTGATCGCTGCGGATGTTGGCGCGGCCACCACGCTCGAACTGGTTGACGCCGCTCGCGAGCGCGCCGGTTCGACCGGCAACGACGCCCGTCGCGCCCTTGGGGACGAGATCACCGCGCGTCTCGAGCGTGTCGGGTGCGGACGCTTCGAGCTCGGCCCGGCGCCATCGGTGATCCTGGTTGTCGGCATCAACGGCACGGGAAAAACGACCACCATCGCCAAACTTGCCGCAAGACTGAAGGGTGAGGGTCGCTCGGTGATCCTCGGTGCGGCGGACACCTTTCGCGCGGCGGCGACCGAGCAGCTGCGACTGTGGGGCGAACTCCTGGCCATTCCGGTGATCGCCCAACGGGCCGGCGCGGATCCGGGGGCCGTCGCCTTCGACGCGCTTGCAGCGGGGGAGTCCCGCGGCGCCGACGCGGTGATCATCGATACCGCGGGACGCCTCCACGACAAGGCTCACCTGATGGCCGAACTCGCCAAGATCCGACGCGTGGTCGAGCGACGCGTCCCCGGTCAGCCGCGCCACGTGCTGCTGGTGGTAGACGCGGCCACCGGTCAGAACGGCCTCGCCCAGGCGGAGACCTTCGGCCGCGAGGTGGGTGTCACCGGGATCGTGCTGACCAAGCTCGACGGGACGGCCAAGGGAGGGATCGCGGTCGCCATCGTCGAACGGCTCGGCCTGCCCATCCTCTTCGCCGGCGTGGGTGAGGAGATCGGCGACCTGGCTCCCTTCGTGCCGGCGTCCTACGTGGAGTGGCTCCTCGCCGGCTGAGCGTCCCGCCCGGGCCGGGTCCGCGGAATTGCCGCTCTCGAGCCGACGACCCTAGAATGGGCGGCCGCCCGATGCGGCGCTGGTCACATCCCGCAGATCGGTCCACCCATGTTCGAATCGCTCTCCGTACGCCTGCAGGGCGTCGTCGACCGCCTTCGCGCCAAGGCACGCATCAGCGAGGCCGATCTCGACCTGGCGCTGCGCGACATCCGTCTGGCCCTGCTCGAAGCGGATGTCAACTTCCGGGTCGTCAAGGCGTTCGTGGCAAAGGTGCGCGAGCGGTCGATCGGGGCCGATCTGCTCACCGGCCTGCACCCGGGACAGGCGATCGTCAAGGCGGTTCACGACGAGCTCGTAACCGTGCTCGGCGGAGAGCGCCACGAGTTGCAGATGGACGGGCGGCCCGCCGTGATGATGCTGGTCGGGTTGCAGGGATCGGGGAAGACGACAACCGCGGCCAAGCTGGCGGTGCGCCTGAAGCGAGAGAACAAGCGACCGCTGCTGGTGGCCGCAGACGTGTATCGCCCGGCCGCCGTGGATCAGCTGGTCCAACTGGGCGATCAGGCTGCGATCGAGGTCCACAGCCGGCCAGTGGGGACGCCGGCGATGGAGGTGGCCCGGTCCGGGGTCGAGTTCGCTCGACAGCGTGGGCACGATGTGGTGCTGATCGATACCGCCGGACGGCTGCACGTGGACGAGCCGATGATGGATGAGCTGGTGCGCATCAGCGGCGCGCTGACGCCCGTCGAGACGCTGCTGGTGGTGGATGCGATGACCGGCCAGGAGGCCGTTCGCGTCGCCGAGGCGTTCCATCTGCGCCTGCCGCTGACGGGCCTGGTGCTCACCAAGATGGATGGCGACGCGCGCGGCGGCGCGGCCCTGAGCATCCGCAGCGTCACCGGACTGCCGATCGCCTTCATCGGGACGGGCGAGCGGATCGACGCTCTCGAGGCGTTCCATCCGGACCGCCTGGCACAGCGCATTCTCGGGATGGGCGACATCCTTTCGCTCGTCGAGCGCGTCCAGCAGAACGTCGACCAGGAGGAGGCTGAGCGGGTGGCGCAGCGCCTCATGGAATCGCGTTTCACCCTCGAGGACTTCCGCGCGCAGCTGGCGCAGGTCAAGAAGATGGGTCCGATCGGGCAGCTGATCGGCATGATCCCCGGCGCCGGCCACCTGGCAGGCGAAGCCCAGCAGGCGGTGGACGACGGCCAGCTGCGCCGGATCGAGGCGATCATCGACTCGATGACACCGGCCGAGCGCCGCCGACCGGAGATCATCAAGGCCAGCCGACGACGGCGTATCGCCGCCGGCAGCGGCACTACCACCGCCGATGTGAATCGCGTCCTGAAGCAGTTCGGCGAGATGCAGCGACTGATGCGCCAGCTGGGGGGCGGGCGGCTGTCCCGGCAAGGCAGCGGTCTCGGCGGCCCGCTGGCTCGCTGACCCGATCAAGCCATGAAGCGCCTGGTCATCGGCGTCACGGGACTCCTCTCCACTGCTGGAATCATCGTCCTTGCCGGATACCTGCTCGTGTTCTCAGCGTCGGCGGATCGGGCGGCCCGTGCCGTGCCCGCCGACGCTGCCGTCTACCTGAACATCTACCTCGAGCCATCGGCCGGTCAGCGGATGAACCTGTATGGGCTCATCGGTCGCCTGCCTGGATTCGCCGATCCAGCAACGCTTGAGCAGAAGATCCACGACGTTGCCCAGCGCCTGATCGCGCAGACGGGGATCGACTATGCGGCCGATCTTCGGCCGTGGCTCGGCGACCAGGTGGCGCTCGCAATCAGCGCCGGAGAAGCCTCCGACGGCGGGCCGCAGATGCTGCTGCTGGCCGCGGTGGCAGAGCCGGGAGCATCGGTGGCGGTCGACCGGATCATGACCCGGGACAGCGCCGAGTTTGATCCGGAGACATATCGGGGGGTGGCGCTGAAGGTGGGCGCATCAGTCAGCTACGCCCTGCTCGACGACCTTCTGCTCGTCGGAAGCAGTGCCGCGGAGGTGCGATCAGCCATCGACGCCGAAACCGGCGCCGCGCCATCCCTGGCCGATTCGGCCGAATTCGCCGCCGCACTTCGTCTGGTTCCGGCCGATCACCTCGGCTCGATCTACCTGGATCTGCGTTCGCTGGTAGGGGCCGGCGAGATGGAGCAGGTGGGCGGGTACGCGACGGTCGCGGTGGCGCTGGTGGCCGAGGCGGTCGGCGTGCGGCTGCTCGGCGAAGTGCCATTTGTCGGGGCCGGGTCTGAGGCAGGCGAGGCGTTCGCGCTCGCGGGCGAAGCGTCGAGCTTGGCCGGATGGATGCCTGCAGACGCGCAGGCAGAAGCGATCCTGTTCGGTCTCGGGCAGACGATGACGGCGCTCGAGCAGCAGATCAGTGGCAGCACCGCCATGCAGGACGCCGCCGAGGCGCTGAATCAGCTTCGCGCGCTGGCGGCCATCGGCCTCGGCATCAACGTTGACCGCGACCTCCTGCCCATGTTCGATCGTGAGGTCGGCATCGTGCTGGAGGGCGGCGGCGGACAGTCGATGATGCAGCTGCTCCTCCGACCGAGCGATCCAGGGGCCGCATCTGAGTCGCTCGACCGGATGCGGGACGCGCTGCAGCACCGCGGATCTCGGGTCACGACGAGCATGATCGAGGGCATCGAGGTGACCACCATCGTGGTGCCCGAGATCGGCCAGGTCGCCTATGCGCTCGCCGATGAGGTGGTAGTCGTAGCCTTCGAGCCCGATGCGGTCACTGCCGTTCTCCGGGCGCGCGTCCGTGGCGAGACACTCGCGGGGACCGACGGATATCGGGATGCGTTTGACCTGGTCGGTACGCACCGCGGGCACGAGGTCTGGGTCGACGTGGCCGGCAGCATTGAGGCCCTCGGCGAGATGCTCCAATTCGATGAGGAGACCCGGGGTATCCTTCTGCGGATCGGCGCATTTGCCCTGAGCGCCCCCGCCCGCGACAATCACCTTGAGATCAACGCCATCCTCACCGTGAAGTGAGGGCGGCCCGCCCCACCGCCAGACGCATTCAGCAACCGGCTTGGCAGGATCAGCTGCTGCAAACATGAGAGAGGTAGACAACACTTGGCAGTACGCATTCGGCTCTCACGCGTGGGAGCCACCAAGCGTCCCAGTTATCGCGTGGTGGCCATCGACAGCCGCCGCCCGCGTGACGGGCGCGCCCTGGAGATCCTGGGCTTCTACGATCCGCTGACCGAACCGGCCACCGTGCGGATCGATACCGCCAGGTACGCCGACTGGGTTTCGCGGGGCGCACGCCCGTCCGACACGGTCGCCAAGTTGATCAAGCTGGCCGCCGCGGCGCCAACGGCTGCGGCGACGGCCACCGACGCCGCACCTGCGGCCCCGAAGCGCGCGCGCGCCCGTAAGCCGGCGAGTGCCGCGGCGAAGGCAGCCGAATGAAAGAATTTCTCGACTACGTGGCACGCAACCTGGTCGACAACCCGGACGGGGTCGAGATCGACGTCGACGAGGGGCCCGAGGAGGTCGCCCTGACACTCAAGGTCGCCGAGGGCGACATGGGCCGGGTGATCGGTCGCGACGGACGGATCGCCAACGCCATCCGCAGCCTGCTGCGCGTGATGGGCGCCCGCGACGGACGCCACGTCGAGCTGGAGATCGTCGGCGACGACTGATCGTCTCGCGGTCGCCCGCGTGCTGGGGGCAAAGGGCCTTGGCGGTGGCCTGCGCGTCGAACTGCTGACAGATTTCCCCGAACGCCTCGAGCCCGGCGTCGTGCTCTGGGTTGAGGGCGACAACGAGCCGCGCGCGTTGCGAAAGATCGAGTGGGGCGGCCGGGCGCCGGTCCTCTTTCTCGATGGCATCACCGATCGGTCCGCAGCTGGGTCAGTGCTCGGTCGCTACCTCGAGGCGGCGGCCCAGGCGCTGCCCGCCGGGAGCTACTACTGGCACCAGCTGGTTGGGCTGTCGGTGACCGATGCATCGGCTGGGCTGCTCGGCGAGCTGGTCGAGGTATTCCGCGCCGGCGAGAACGAGGTCTACCGCGTGGAGGGGGCAGGCGGCGAGACGCTCATCCCCGCGCTGCGCGATGTCGTCCAGTCGATCGACCTGAAGGCCGGCACCATGCTGGTCAGCTACCAGCCCGAAGAGGTGCGCTGACCGATGCCCGAGCCGCGCGATGCTGCCTTTCTGCGAATCGACGTGGTGACCCTCTTCCCCGAGTTATTCGACGCGTCGCTGCGCACCTCGGTGATCGGACGCGCCGTCGAACGGGGAATCGTGGAGGTGGCGCTCCACGACCTGCGGGAGCATGGCCTTGGGCGTCACCGCAGCGTCGACGATTACCCGTATGGCGGGGGAGCGGGGATGATCATGCGTCCGGAGCCGCTGCAGGCTGCGATCGAACCGCTGCGACAGGCCGGCGCGCATGTCGTACTCCTCGACCCGGCCGGCGAGCGCCTGAGTGATCCGCTCGCTCGCGAGCTGGCGTCGCGCGGTCGCCTTGCCCTGGTATGCGGCCGGTACGAGGGGATCGACGAGCGGGTGCGGTCCCTGGTTGACCGTGAGGTCAGCATCGGCGACTACGTGCTGACCGGCGGGGAGCTGCCGGCGCTGGTCCTCATCGACGCGGTGGCGCGACTCGTCCCGGGAGTCATCGAGGCGGAGTCCCACGAGTCCGACTCCTTTGCCGACGGCCTGCTCGAGGGTCCGCAGTACACCAGGCCGGAGACTTTCATGGGTCTTGCGGTGCCCCCGGTCCTGCTCTCGGGCCATCACGGCGAGGTGGCGCGCTGGCGGCGCCGAGAGACGCTGCGCCGAACGCTGCAGCGTCGGCCCGATCTGCTGGCAGACGCTGAGCTAACCGATGACGACCGCTCTGAGCTCGCGCGGCTGACGGCGCCGGGTGAAGGGGAATCGGACTCCTGACGCGCCTTGCCGCTCGACAATCGGCGCTGGTATACTCCGCCCACCGCGGCCGCGAGACGGTCGCGTCATTCGTGTCCGCCGCCTTGATGTACCGGCCGGCGGGACGCCAGGACTGCAATCAAACCGCGGGGCACGCCGCGATCACGAGGCCTTCCATCATGAACGTCATCAGCGAGATCGAGCGCGAGCAGATGCGCAGCGATGTCCCGGAGATTGCTTCGGGCGATACGGTGCGCGTCAGCGTGAAGGTCGTGGAGGGCAATCGCGAGCGCGTCCAGGTGTTCGAGGGCACGGTGATGCGCCTGCGCGGAGGCGGAATCAACCGCCAGATCACCGTCCGTCGCATCGCCAGCGGTGTCGGCGTGGAGCGTACGTTCATGGTCCACGCACCCCGGGTCGAGAAGATCGAGGTCGTGCGCCATGGCGTTGCCCGACGAGCGCAGCTCTACTTCCTGCGCGACCGCGTCGGCAAGTCCGCCACACTTCGCGAGCGGCGCCCCGGCCGCTGACAAACGCCCCTCCGGGCATCGAACCGGGTGGCATGATCGTCGGCGACCGACCGCAGTCCGAAAGGACGCCTTCGTGATCGAGCCGACAACCCGCATCGAACGGACCCACTGGCGCGAGGGGCGCCGCATCGTCGTCGGCTGCGACGCCGTTGGCGTCGCTTGCCTCTCTGGCCCGGTGCTCGCCGCGGCGGTGGTCATGCCACCCGGATCACGCCGCATCCCCGGGGTGCGCGACTCCAAGACCCTCTCGCGTGCCCAGCGTGAGCGGCTCTATCCACAGATTCTGCGCCGGGCCCTGTACGTCGGCCTCGGTGCAGCGAGCGTGGCGGAGATCGACCGCCTGAACATCTACCACGCCACCTCGCTCGCGATGCGGCGCGCCGTCCTGCGCGTGACCGAACGCCAGCATGTCCTCATCGACGGACTCCGCATCCGCGACTTCGAGCAGCATGTCGGGGAGTACACCGCCATCGTGGATGGCGACGCTCACTGTCACGCCATCGCCGCGGCGTCGATCATCGCCAAGGTTGTCCGGGATCGCCTGATGGACCGCCTCGCGGTGCGACACCCTCACTATGCGTGGGAGCAGAACGCAGGCTACGCCACGCTGGCCCATCGGCTCGGCATCGAGGAGCACGGCATCACTCCGCTGCATCGCCGCAGCTTCGCGCGCATCCAGGCGGTCGCCCTCGGCCAGCAGCTCGACCTCGCGCTGCTGGTGCCGCCGGAGATGGCGGCGGCCGACAAGATCGTCGCTTTGCCGATCGGCGATGCATCGAGTTTCGCGGCTTCTTCCCGTGACCCAGAAGCGTCGATCACCCGCGCGTGACCCTCGCGGTAAGCGGGTGATACGCGCTCAATACGGCGCCGTCGACATGCTGGTCGGATGGGCTCTGCATTTGGACGCAGGTGATGTCAGATCCGCGGAGGCTCCGCGGCCAGACGGCAGAGTGTCTCGTCGCGACATGGCTGACCGAATCCGGTTGGACGTTACTCGAGCAGAACTGGCGCACTCCCGAGGGTGAGCTCGATCTCGTCTGCCGTGATCCGCTGGGCACCCTGGTGGGAGTCGAGGTGAAGTGCCGCACCTCCGAGCGCGCCGGCAGCGCGCTCGAGAGCGTTGATCGGCGGCGGATCGGCCGACTGCGGCGCGCGCTGGCGCGATATGCGTCGACCAGCCAAGGCGACCCCGGGGCCGGGCTGCGGATCGATCTTGTCAGCGTCACCCCGGGAAGCGATCACGACTGGCGCCTGCAACGGTTCGGCGGCGTCGACGCCTGGTAGGTCGGCAGGATTGTCCCTACCTGCTGAAGATCGCCTCCAGCGCCAGGATCGACGCGATGTAGGGCCTGGTCATCGGGTAGACACCGTGCCGATCGGCACCGGTCTGTCCCTGGTAGTAGGCCGCCAACACCATTACGCGGTCGCCGCCGTACCGATCGAAGTAGTGCCTCAGCAGGCGGACACCCGCCCGCGCGTTGGAGGCTGGGTCGGCGAGATTGATCGGTGCGTCGAGCATCGTCGAGGCGACCCAGTCGGCGGTCGGCGGGGTCAACTGCATCACGCCGACCGCGCCCCCGCTGCTGACGACCGTTGGTTGCCAGCCCGACTCCTGCCACGCGAGGGCGAGCGCAAAGGCGACCGGCACGCCCTGGGCAGTCGCCTCGGCGGCGATAAGCTGGCGGATCGAGTCACGCGCGGTGACCAGGGCCGCCATCGACGAGGGCATCGCCGACTCCGAACCGGCCGAGGTCGCGGCTCCGGGGATGGTGAGCAGCTGGCCGACCCGCAGGAAGGATGGATTGCCAATGCCGTTGGCCTTCACCATGGCGCCGATGGTGGTGCCGTAGCGCTGGGCGATGAGAGTCAGGTTCTCGCCCGACCCGACTCGGTGAACGACCGCCGCCGGCGCGCTCGGCGACGGAGGTGCGGAGGGCGCGGCCGGGGTCGCGGCTCCGGGGATGGTGAGCAGCTGGCCGACCCGCAGGAAGGATGGGTTGCCAATGCCGTTGGCCTTCACCATGGCGCCGATGGTGGTGCCGTAGCGCTGGGCGATGAGAGTCAGGTGCTCGCCCGACGCGACTCGGTGAACGACCGCCGCCGGCTCGCTCGGCGACGTGGGTGCGCTGGCGGACGGAGGCGCCACCAGGATGCGCTGGCCGACCTGGATCCGGTTTGGGTTGACGATTCCGTTCAGACGCATCAGTTCTGCGACGCTGACCCCTTGTGTGGCCGCGATCTGGCTCAGGGTATCTCCGCGCTGGACCACCACGACTCGGTCGGTGGCCGCTGCGGGGAGGACCACGGCTGCGCCACCCAGAACGGCCGCCAGCACGGCGGTGGAGAGGAGGGACCGTTGGCGTCGGCGAAGCATGATGGCCAGTCTCCGATACGTGACCGGTCGGCCGAAGTTGGCCGTCGGGAGTCGCTTCCGCATCCTAGGTGCGATACCGAGCGGGTCAACGTACGAGAGAAGGAGGGATTGGGGTACTTAGGTACTCTGTGGGCGGCGTTCCAGTGCGCCACAGGGGAGATCGAGCGTGGCGATGCTATACTCGGCGCCGTTCGGTCGGCCGGCTCAGCCCGGGCGAACCGACGGCTGCTCCCATCACACACGCTCGCTGATCCGCGAATCATCGGTGCCCGCCGCCATCGGAGGGTCGATTCCGGAGCCGAAGGCGGGCGGAGGAAATAACCGGAGGATTCACACTTGGCTGCCCTGACCATGAAGCAGCTGCTCGAGGCTGGGGTCCATTTCGGCCACCAGACCCGGCGCTGGAACCCGAAGATGCGCGACTACATCTTCGCGGAGCGCAACGGTATTCACATCATCGACCTCGCCCAGACGGTGACGCGCCTGGAAGCGGCGCTCGAGTTCGTCCGCGAAACGATCCGTCGCGGCGACAGCATCCTGTTCGTCGGCACCAAGAAGCAGGCCCAGGAGTCGGTCGCGTCAGAGGCTGAGCGCAGCGGCCAGCACCATGTCAACAATCGGTGGCTGGGTGGAATGCTCACCAACTTCACCACCATCAAGCGGCGCATCCAGCGACTCGAGGCGCTCGAGGCTCGCCGTGACGCAGGAGAGTTTGAGCGGCTTACCAAGAAGGAGGCCGGCAAGCTCACCGAGGAGATCACCAAGCTGAACACGGCGCTCGGCGGCATCCGCCGGATGCGGCGCCTGCCGGGGGCGCTCTTCATCGTCGACCCTCACCGCGAGTCGATCGCCGTTCTGGAGGCTCGCCGGCTCGAGATCCCGATCGTGGCGATCACCGACACCAACTGCGACCCCGACCAGATCGACTGGGTGATCCCGGCGAACGACGACGCGATCCGGTCGGTGCGCCTCCTGTGCGCACAGGTCGCGGACGCCGCGCTCGACGCCCACGCCGAGCGACAGGCTCGCCTCGACGAGGAGTTCGAGCAGGCTGAGGCGCTTCCCCCGGTCGACGAGGGCACGCTTGACGCTGAGGCCGACTACTCGGCTGCGCTGGCCGGGGGCGAAGCGCTCGTCTTCGAGCCTGAGCCGGAAGAGGACGAGGACGAGGAACGCCTCGCCCGGGCCCGCCGCGCCGCCGAAGGACCCGATGAAGAGACCGATGAGGACCCGACGCCCGACTGAGGGGGTCGCTGAACAGACCCAGGAAGGAACCGACCAGACGCGATGATCAGACCCGAGGACGTGAAGCGCCTCCGCGAGCAGACGGGGGCGGGGATGATGGACTGCAAGCACGCGCTCGAAGAGAGCGGCGGGGACGTCGAGAAGGCACTCAGCTGGCTCAAGGAGAAGGGTCTGGCGACCGCCGCCAAGAAGTCCGGGCGCGCCGCCCGGGAGGGCGTCATCGCGAGCTACATCCATCACGGGTCGCGGCTCGGCGTCATCCTCGAGCTCAACTGCGAAACGGACTTCGTTGCACGCACCGATGACTTCGGGCAGCTCGCCCGCGAACTGGCGATGCAGGTCGCCGGTCTGTCGCCCACGTACGTGAGCCGTGACGACGTGCCTGCGGCGATGGTCGAAGAACAGCGGCAGATGTTCGCCGCGGAGGCGGAGCGCGAGGGCCGCCCAGCCGATCGCATCGTCATGATCGTTGACGGCAAGCTCGGCAAGTGGTTCGAGTCGAACTGCCTGCTTGAGCTCCCGTATCGGGATACCGACCGCAAGATCGGCGACCTGATCACCGAGAAGATCGCGCTCCTCGGCGAGAACATCCGCGTGGCTCGATTCTCCCGCCTGGCCGTGGGCGAGAACGCTCCTGACTCCGCGGAGGAGGCGGCCTAGGTGGACCCCGCCCGCACCCTGCCCGAGCCCCGCGCATCGCAGCCGCGCCGCGTGCTGCTCAAGCTGTCCGGCGAGGCGCTTCTCGGTGACCGGCAGTACGGGATCGACCCCGACGTGGTGCGCGACATCGCGCAGCAGATCGCCACGGGTCGAAAGGAAGGGCTCGAGGTCGCCGTCGTGGTCGGCGGGGGGAACATCTTTCGAGGCCTCGCGGCGGCATCGGCCGGGATGGATCGGGCGACCGCCGATTACATGGGGATGCTCGCCACGGCGATGAACGGCCTGGCGCTGCAGGATGCGATCGAGCAGGCAGGCTGCCCGACGCGTGTGATGAGTGCCATCGCGATGAACGAGATCGCCGAGCCCTATATCCGCCGGAGGGCGGTGCGGCACCTGGAGAAGGGTCGGGTGGTCGTGCTCGTTGCCGGAACCGGCAACCCATACTTCACCACCGATACCGCGGCCACGCTGCGGGCCGTCGAGATGGCCGCCGAGGTGATCCTCAAGGCCACCCGGGTGGACGGGGTGTACGATGCCGATCCGGAGAAGAACCCCAACGCCACGCGCTACGCGCGGATCGGGTACACCGAGTTCCTGGCCAACCGGCTCGAGGCACTCGATGCCACCGCGGTGAGCCTGGCGATGGATAACGAGATGCCGATCGTGGTCTTCGACATGACGCCCCCCGGAAACATCTTGCGAGCGATCCGCGGGGAGGGGATCGGGACCGTCATCGGCCCGGAGGTGACGAGTTGACGCACCCTGACGTGGTCGCGGCGGAGCCGAAGATGCAGCGCGGCGTCGAGGCAATGGAGCGGGACTTTGCCGCAATCCGCACCGGCCGCGCGTCAACCGCGCTGGTCGAGCGGATCACCGTGGACTACTACGGGACGCAGACTCCGCTGAACCAGATTGCCGGGATCAGCACCCCGGATGCCCACCTCATCGTGATCCAGCCGTGGGACCGATCGGTCCTGTCCGCGATCGAGCGAGCGATCCTCAAGAGCGATATCGGACTGATGCCGAACGTCGACGGGACAGTTGTGCGGCTCAACGTCCCACCGTTGACCGAGGAGCGTCGGCGCGAGATGGTCAAACAGGTGCGCCGTCGCGCCGAGGACGCTCGTGTCGAGGTGCGCGGCCACCGCCGCGAAGCGGCCGACCACCTGAAGCACGCCCTGCGCGAAGGCTCCATCTCCGAAGACGAAGAGCGCCGCGAGCTTGATGCGCTCCAGCGCCTGACCGACCGCTTCGTCGATGCGATCGATGCCCGCGCGGAACACAAAGAAGCCGAAGTGATGGAGGTCTGAGGCACTGCCGCTCCGTGAGCATCCGCGACACGTCGCGATTATCATGGACGGCAACCGCCGCTGGGCCGCAGCGCGCGGATTGCCTCCCATCGCGGGCCACGTCCAGGGCGTGGAAGCGATCCGCCCGGTTGTTCGCATGGCACCCGACCGCGGGATCGAGGTTCTCTCGCTGTACGTCTTCAGCCAGGAGAACTGGCGTCGCCCCGATGAAGAGGTGGCCGGACTCTTCGGGTTGATCGACGACGCCGTGCGCCGGCACACCGACGAGCTGATCGAAGAGGGGATTCGGGTCCGCGTCATCGGGCGCCTCCACGAGGCTCCGCCCGAGATTCAACGGTCCATTGGGGAGGCTGAGGAGCGGACACGCGCCGGCAGCCGGATGGCGCTCAACATCGCCTTCAACTACTCGGGCCGCACCGAGATCGTCGATGCCGCCCGCGCTCTCGCCGCCGCGGGCATGGCTCCCGAGGCGATCGACGAGGCTGCGGTCGCCGGTCACCTGTACACCGCCGGTCAGCCGGATGTCGACCTGATCATCCGCACCGGGGGTGAACAGCGGACCAGCAACTTCCTGCTGTGGCAGGGCGCCTACGCGGAGCTGGTATTCATCCCGACTCTCTGGCCGGACTTCGGCGCCACCGAGCTGGACGCGGCGATCGCCGAGTTTGCCGCGCGCCAACGCCGATACGGGGCATGATCGACAGCATGCTTCGGACTCGTCTCATCACCGCCGGTCTGCTGGGTCCGCTGGTGATCATCGTCGCCCTTCTCGGAGAGCCCTGGCTCTCGATCATGGTCGGCGTGGTCATCGCCCTGGGCATGCTCGAGCTGACCGCCCTGCTGCGCGCCGCGGGATACGAGCCGCGGCCGATGCTCACCGTCGCGGCGGGTCTGCTTGTCGCCGCGGCGGGGATGGCGGCCGCCAATCGGACGGTCAGCGACGGCCCTCTGGCGGATCTCGCGCGAACCGTTGGCCCGCTGGGCCTGCCTACCCTGGCGATGGTCGGCGCGACGCTCGTCCTGGCGCTGACCGGCTTCACGCGCGCCGATCCCCGTAACGGATTCGCGACCTGGGCCACGACCACCCTCGGCGTTGCATACCTGGGGCTGCTGACCCCCTTCATCGTGGTCGTCGGCCACCTCGCGCCGCCCGGGGGGTCGCCCGCCTCGCGCATCGGCGCCTTCGACCTGGGGTCCGGCACGGCCTGGCTGCTGCTCCTGATCGTGGTCGTGTGGGGATACGACTCCGGGGCTTACCTGGTGGGGCGCTGGCTGGGGCGACGACGCCTGATCGCGCATGTCAGCCCGTCGAAGACGATCGAGGGGCTCGCCGGTGGACTGCTGGTCGCCACGGTTGCGGCCGGAGTCGGTGTCGCGATCGTCGGTCTCGATGCGTGGCACGCCGTCGTGATCGGCCCGCTGCTCGG
>JBDSIN010000041.1:0-9836 GCA_039917955.1 Candidatus Limnocylindria bacterium | reverse complement strand
CGCCGAGGGCTGGTGGTGCTACTTCACCCACGATCCGGGAGCGCTGCCGATCCAGATCGAGGCGAGCGAGCGGAGCTTCCGTGTGAAGGAAGCTTCGTGACCGGTAGTGTCCGTCGCGGGCGAATAGCCGCGCTGGCGCTCGCCGTCGCGGTGATCCTCGCCGGCTGCTCAGCCTCGCCGTCCCCATCGCTGAGTCTCGCGGACTGTGCTCAGGCCGATGCCAACGGCGTGGTGCAGTTGACCGCGGATAACCTGGCCTTCGACGCGCCATGCATCTCGGTAGCGGCCAACACCGCCTTCACCATCCGCCTGGTCAACAAGGACAGCTCACCGCACAACGTCGCGATCTACGACACCCGGGACAAGGTGAACGAGTACCTGCGTGGCGAGATCATCGATATCAGCGACACGATCGACTATGCGATCGACCCACTCCCGGTTGACGAGTACTACTTCCTGTGCACGGTCCACCCGTCCATGAACGGTCCGCTATTCGTCGGCCCGTCTGAATAGGCGACGGTGAGAAGCGCCCGCAGGTCAGGCCCGCTGATCGGTGCCTCCAGGCGGTCCTCGCTGTCGAGGGCCACAACCGGGATCCGGAAGCCGTACCGAAGAATAAGGTCGCCATCGGTCTCGATGTCCACGCGGGCGTATCGGTCTGGTCCGAGTATCGCGTCGAGCAGTTCACGCGCCTCCTCGCACAGGTGACAGCCGTCGCGCTCGTACAGGGTCACTCGGGGCGGGTTCGGCATGGACCGATGATAGGATGAACCCCGGCGCCGCCCCCGTAGCTCAGTGGATAGAGCGTGGCCGTCCTAAGGCCAGCGTCGGGGGTTCGATTCCCTCCGGGGGCGCCACCCACATGACGCGAGACGAAATGAGCACCCTGGTCTCGCGTGGACGCCGCCGATCGCCGCCTCCCTCGCCGCGAGACCCCGGTCCTACAAAGGTCGGGGCTGCGGGGGGCGCGCGCCGCCTATCATCAGGCGATGGCCCGACGACCCGAGGTGCGGTACGCCTGGAACGGCGACGTGGCACTCGCCTTTCAGTTGTTCGGCGCTGGCCCGGTGGACCTCGTCTACATGCAGGGCTACGCCTCCCACATCGACCTCAACTGGGAGAGCCCGCACCTCGCGCGCTTCCTCCGCGGGCTCGGCGAGCGGGCGCGGGTGATCCACACGGACCGGCGCGGCTGGGGCTGCTCGGACCGGTTCTCCCCTGGCGACGTCGCGCCGCTCGAGGTCCAGGTCGACGACCTGCTGGCGGTCATGGACGCCGCGGGGTCAGAGCGAGCGGTGATCTTCTCATCGAACGACACCTGTATGGCTGCCACCCTGTTCGCAACAGTCAATCCGGATCGGACCGCTGGCCTCGTCCTCGTCGACCCCAAGCTCTTCTACTACGACACCGAGGAGGCGCGGCTCGAGTGGGTCGACATCAACGCCCGAGTGCGCCGCGAGTGGGGGACGCCCGCCTACTTCGGAGAGATCTGGCACGATGTGCGCGAGCTTGAGGACTGGTATGCCCCGTGGTGCCGTTCGAGCGTTGCACCAGGAGCGCTCGCCGCAGAGTCGGATGCATTCGGCGCCGTCGACGTGCGGGACCTCCTCTCCTCGATCCACGCCCCAACGCTCGTCATCGGCAGCTCGGAGGGGAGTGGGACGATCGGCGATCCGGTTGTCGGCGACGCGCGCGCTGCCCACGCCGGCATCCCGGGCTCGCGACTCATCGAGCCGACGCTGGAGGGCGGCGCCACATGGCACCACTGGTACGCCCGGGGTCCGGCGATCCTCGCCGCCGTCGGCGAGCTGGTCGCGTCCATTCGGGAGGAGCAGGCGTCCTTCGACAGGGTGCTCGCCACGGTCCTGTTCACCGACATCGTCGAATCCACCGCGACCGCCGCCGCGATGGGCGACGCCCGGTGGCGCAAGCTCATCGACGAGCACGACCGGATGGCCAAAAGCCTGGTGGCCAGGTTCCGCGGCGAGTTCGTGGACTCCGCGGGCGACGGCCTCCTCGCCATGTTCGACGGCCCGGCACGAGCCGTTCGCTGCGCACGGGCGATCATCGAGGCGGCCGGCCCCCTGGGAGTCGAGATACGAGCCGGCCTGCACACCGGCGAGGTCGAGCGCGCCGAACACGGTATCTCCGGGGTGGGCGTCCACATCGGCGCCCGGGTTGGGGCCATGGCCGGCGCCGGCGAGGTCTGGGTCAGCTCCACCGTCAAGGATCTGACGGCCGGCTCCGGCCTGGCATTCGAGGACCGCGGCGAGCACGTGCTCAAAGGCGTTCCAGACCGCCGGCACCTGTACCGAGTCGCCCAATCCTGATCGCCGACCCGCCGAGAACGTCACCCGCCGAGAACGTCACCCGCCGAGAACGAGCAGCAGACCCCCGGTCAGGCCGGCACCCGACCGTACGGACGCCGCTCGTTCAGTTGAATCCAACCCAGGCCACGTCGGCGAGATCGGTCAGGCGGTTTGCCTGGACCCCCCGGTCCGACACCGTGTACACGCGGTCATCGATCACCACTGACCGGTAGATCTGGGCATCCCATTCGTACGAGCACACCTTCGCGGCATCGCACTGCCTTGCCGCGTGTGTAACCGTCCCGATCTCTTCGATGCCGTCCCGCCCTGCCTTCACGCCGATCGCACCCCCAGACCAGGCCTCCCAGCCACGATCCGACGACCACGTCTGGACGGGCAGCATGGCCAGGCTGGTGGCCGGCCAGTAGAGGAAGGCCCGGTGGTCGTATTCGACCTGTGACGATCCACCGTCGAAGGTCAGCGTGTGCAACCGCCGCGGGTTGGCCGGGTCGGAGACGTCGAACACCGCCACCTGGGTGCCCTTGGTCCTGCCCTGCTGATCGGCATCCTGGCCGATGCCCAGCAGCAGCCCATCGCCGATGGGATGCAGGTAGGCCGAGTAGCCGAGGATCTTCAGCTCACCGATCTTCTTCGGGTTGGCCGGCTCGGACAGGTCGATGACGTACAGCGGGTCGGTCTGGCGGAAGGTCACAACGTACGCCAGCTCGTCGATGTAGCGGACGCTGTAAATGCGCTCGCCAAGCCCCAGTCCATCGACCCGCCCAACGAGCTCGAGAGCGCCGTCGCCTTCCGCCAGCACGCTGACGAAGCTCTCGGACTCACCGGGTTGACCTCCACCCCACCACGACGGCTCGGTGGTTGTCGCCACCCGCAAATTCCCGTCATGCTCGGACATTGCCCATTGGTTGAGCAGGAAGCCGGTCACTGCTCCCGTGGCCCGGTACACCGCCGGAGCCTCTCCTGAGATATCAAACTTGTGGATCTGGGTCGTGACACCGTCGATGGTTTGCTGGGCGCCGGTTTCTCCTGCCAGGACGCTCCAGTCGTACCAGCGCTGGGTGGCCACGTACAGGGAATCCTGCGACGCATAGACGGTGTCACCATCGGCGAACACCGAGACGCTCCCCGCCGGCTTCAGACCCTGGGAGAGGTCGATGGTCATGATGGACAGCGTCCCGAACCCGGAGAACTCGTTGGGACGGAACGCCTGGCTGCAGTCGACCAGCAGGCCCTCCGACGTGATCGTGCGGCTGCCCCGCATCTCCTCCATCACGAAGTAGGGCAGCCAGTCCTCGATGGTCGACTCCTCGATCACCTGGCGGTTCTTCCGCTCCGCCTCCCGCTCGGCTCGGAGGCCCGGACCCTCCGGGTAGACGAAGTCGAGGCCGGTCGGGTACGCCTCCACCACCACCCGGGCGGTATCGCCCACCATCCGGGCGCTGAGGTAGGAACCGTCGACGTACAGGGTTCGCACGACTCGCAGGTCGGCCGGGTCCGAGATGTCGATCTGCTGCAGCCGCGAACTCCCCGACCCGTAGTAGGGAATTGCGGAGTCCCGAAGCTCGGGGGTCGGCCCTCCCCACGGACCACCCCAGTAATCGCTGCGCGAGAGAACCAGGAGCGTGTCGCCGGATAGCAGCAACTCGTGCGCCGACCCGTTCTCCAGGCTGAGCGAACCCATCAGCCGCGGTTGGGCGCCGGACACGTCGACGTAGTGCAGCCGGTTCTGCGCGATCACCAAGATGCGGGTTCCGTCGGTCTTGACGACGTCGGGCTCGTCAACGCCCACCTCTTGCACGTTCGTTGTCGAGTAGTCGACCCCGGTAGTCCGGTAATCCGCCCGGCGGGAGCCCGCCGCGCCGGGCGCGGCGGCGTCGAAGGCGACTCCGGCTTCAGCGAAAAACCACCCGCCCCCGGTGGATCCAGGGGGGAGGCCGTACGGGCCAACGACTTCCAGGGCGTGCTGCTTCACGTAGTCGAGCAGAGGTTCGCAGGCGTCAAAGCGTTGCAGCGCGAATGCCTTTGCGGGGGGAGGCAGGAATCGGAGAACCGAGTTGAGCGCCGATTTCCCGGTGCCCGGGCTGGCGACACCGATGGCGCCTCCCGCGGTGAGCACGGCCACGGCGACCAAGGTGACGAGCGACTTTCGCATGGTTCTCCCCTTGTGCGTCTTGCCTCTGGGACGCAAGGGCGCGCCGGGAGGTTCCCATCCTTGGCCGCGCTGGCGGGTACCGGCGAGGGCTGGGTCAGCTCCACGACGTCGCCGTCGCGGGGATGACGTTGCCGGATCCGGCGACCGAGTCCTCAGTCCCGCTCGTCGAGACGTACGAGCACTACCCGCCGATCAGCGCCCGCCTGTATGCAGTGCGGGACGCCCTACGCCACCGACCGCTTCCGGCTAGTGAGCGGCAGCTCCGGCGCCGTTGAGCAGGATGACTCCGATGACGATCAGCCCGATCGCCCCGAGCTTCACCGCGTCCAGCACCTCGTGGAACAGCAGATACCCGATCAGCACGATCGCCGCGGTGCCGACCCCCGACCAGATCGCGTAGACCACGCCGAGTGGGATGCTGCGCAGGCTGATCGACATGGCCCAGAAGCTGATCGCGTAACCGGCCACCACGACGACCGACGGAGCCAGCTTGCTGAAGCCGTCCGACACCTTGAGCGAGGTGGTGGCGACGATCTCCGAGCCGATCGCCAGCGCGAGCCAGAGAGCGGGGTGCATCGGTCTACCTCGTCAGATGAAGAAGGTGAAGAGCCCCGCCATGCGGGCGAAGGCGTTGGTCAGGATCAGCACGCCGATCCCCATGATGAAGAGGCCGGAGATGACCTGGACGGACCGATGGTGGCGGCGCAGGACGCCGAGCACCGGCCGCAGGCGGGGTAGCGCAACGGCGGCCGCCAGGAACGGGATAGCCAGGCCTGCGGAGTACGCGACCAGCAGGAGTGCGGCGACCCAGGCGTCCTGTGAGCTGGCGCCCATCGTCAGGATGGCGCCCAGCACCGGGCCGATGCACGGGGTCCAGCCGACGGCGACCAGGGCACCCAGCGCGAAGGCGCGGGCCGAACGTGGGGTCGGCAGCCGATCGGTGCTCACGCTCATGCGCATGAACCGATCGAGCACCGGACCGAAGATGCCGGTGCTGACCAGTCCAAGGCCGATGACGGCGATGCCGGCGACCTGTCGGACCCCGTCGACCCGGAAGACGGCGCTCCCCAGCAGCCCCAGGCTGGTCCCCAGCACGATGAAGATGGCGGAGAAGCCCAGCACGAAGAGGAGGGCCTGGGAGAAGACCGGACCTCGCCAGGCGGCTGGAGCGGGAGCGAGCGCCGCTCCGCCGGCATCGGGGAGCGGAGATTGGGCCGCGGCCGTCTCTCCGAGGAATGCCAGGTAGACGGGCACCAGCGCGAGCACGCAGGGAGACAGGAAGCTGAGCAGGCCGGCGACGAAGGCGAACGCGAGGCTGACGTCCATGGACTGCTGATCCTATCCGGTCAGCGGAGCAGGGCCGTCGCAGCCGTTGAAACAGGCTCGAGGGTGATCGGCTGCGCGATGATCCACAGGCTGAACACGGTGTAGCCGATCATCAGCACCACGAGCGGAAGCCCGGCGAGCACTGGCCGTCCGGGAGAGTCGCGCAGCGCGAGACGGTGTGCCAGCACCACCGCCGCGACGTGGCCAGCCACGATCGCACCGACGGAGAGGTACCAGACGCCGCTGATCGGGATCCAGTCGAGCGGTGGGGCGGTGGTGGCGAGCGGGTCGGCCAGGATGATCGGCACCCAGACCACGCCCTGGACGATCAGGGTCAGGTAATGAGCGATCAGGTAGCCACCGGCAATCGGGAGCAGCGTTGCCGCGTAGGCGCCGGCGGTGACCCCCATAGGTGCAGGCGCACGGTCGGCATCGTGCATCGCCCGGGTGAGGGCGGCACCGACCGAGAAGGCGACAAGGAATCCGAGCCACAGCACCACGAGGCCCAGCGTCTGTGCCACCAGCACGGTGTTCAGACCGCCGACCACCGGGAAGAGGGCGTCGAAGAGAGGGTTCATGATCGAGCCCCAGACGGACGTCTCGGAGAGGCCGTCGTAGCTCACCGCGGCAAGCGCAAGGACGATGAAGGCAGCGTCGGACCAGCCGCCGCGAACCACCTCGGTCAGGCCGGCGAACCACGGCCGGATTTCAGTGCGACGCTCACCCGGTTCGGCGACGACGGCGCACTCCGGGCAGTCCACGCAGCGCCCGACGGCGCAGGCCTCGCCGCAGCCCTCGCAGATCTCGACCGCGACGACCCGGCGGCCAAGGGGGCCGACCCGTCCGAACCAGCCGAGATAGACCTCGAACAGCTCCACGTGGCGCAGCCAGCCGGCGCGCCCGAAGAGTGTCATGCCGGCGAGGGTCAGCACCGTGTACCCGATCAACAGCGTCGCGACCACGCTCGGTGTGACCCGATCGGGGAGGATCAGCTCGCTCCAGACGGCGGCAAAGAGGAGGCCAACGGCCGGCCAGCGGGCAAGCGCGACGGGGTAGCGCACTCCGAGGTCGAGCCGATCAAGGCCGGCCAGCCGCGCGACGCGTTCGAGCAGGCCAAACATGGTGCGGAACGGGCTCAGCGACGGCCACGGGTTGCCGAGCACGACCGTCACGATCGGCAGCCCGACCCACAGCAGGATCCAGACCAGGATCGCCGGGAGTGGTGAGATCGAGTCCGCCAGCAGTCCGGCGACGATTGCGCCAACCCACCAGAGCAGGCCAAGCACCTGGAGAACGACAGATGCCGCCCGTGCCGTACCCGCTCCCACCGGCCTCGCCGGGTAGGCAGGTACCGGTCCGGCGGGATTGACCAGCAGCACGGCCACCACGAACGAGGCTGCCACGGCGGCCGCGGCGGCGGCCAGGTAAAGCGTCAGCGGGACGGGCAGCGTGAAGACCTGGCCCAACGCGTGAGCGGCGACGCGATCGGCGCCGATGATGCCGAGGAGGCTCGCCCCGACCAGTGCCGGCACGAGCCGGGTGAGACGTCGAAGGACGCGCCTAGCGCTCATGGACGGTCAGGATGCCGATCTCCCTGTCGGCGGTCGCGTCATGGAATTCGATGACGAACTGCCCGGCCCGCGCCGCGGTGAACGCCAACGTGACGGTCTGCCCCGCCTCGACGGCCTGCGCCGGCGCAGCGTCGTCATAGCCGTGCAGGTGAAGCACGCCATCGGCGTCTACGGTGATCTCGAACAGGACCTCCTGGCCGCTGCAGATGTCGATCTGCTCGGGACTCAGACGCTCGCCGACCAGCGTCGCCTGCCGGGTGACACTCTGGGCGTCGCAGTCGGCTGGCAGGGTGGTCTGCGGCACGCAGGCCGCAGCGACCATAAGGATGACGAATGCGGTGAACGGGAACGCCGCGCGCGGCGCGCGCCGGCGTGACGGCAAATGCGGCATCAGGCCTCCAATCGGGGGTCGTGGCAACCGCATGCTAGCCGACGAGCCGTCGGCGTATCGGTCAGGGCTCGGCGAAGAACGGATCGTCGCCGTACAGGTCCAGCCAGCGGCGCCGCATCTGCCGGATGGTGGCGATCACCACGGCATCGGTCGTCCCCGGGGGGAGGAGCCCGGCGATCGCGGCGCGCACCGGCTCCGCGCCTTCCATGCCGAGCAGCATCAGGTAGTCGTGCACGCGCTGGGCCGGTGACTTGCCCTCGGCCCGCATCCGCACCAGGACGTCTGCCTCGTGCTCCATCGCGCCCGCAAATTCCTCGTCCGTGCGCTCCAGCTCGGCCATCAGGGCCGGCACATGGTCGAGCCGTGGGTCGGAATACGCCCAGCGCACGAAGGAATCGATCGCCTGCGGGGCCCGCTCGTGGTGGCGGGTGTGAAAGGCCTGCAGATAGCTCTGCCGCTCGGCCTCGCTCCGCGTGAGCGCGATCTGCGCCACCTGGCGCATCTCGGGTGTCCAGCGTCGCAGCGACTCGACGAACTGGCGCAGGGTCAGACTCCCTGCCGGTTGCGGCCGAAATCGGTGTTCATGGGTCGTCTGCACGGGCCCGTATACTAGTCGCGCATGCCCCGCCTGATCTCACCGGGCCGGCTGCCACGCCTGCTGGCGGGCGTCGCGGCCATCCTCCTGGTCCTCACCTCGTCCGTCTCCCCGCGCCCAGCCGGGGCTGCGGAGAACGCGCTGCGCTATGTCGGTGGCGAGCCGGCGACCCTCGACCCGGCCTTCATCGACAGTGCCGGCGACGTCGAGTTCCTTCTGCAGCTGTATGCCGGCCTGACCCGACTCGACGAGAACGGGGCGCCATATGCGTCGCTGGCCGAATCCTGGACCGTGAGCGGTGATGGCCTGACCTACACCTTCCGCCTGCGGAGCGGGCTCACCTTCAGCGACGGCAGCCCGCTCGAAGCCGATGACGTCCGCCGTTCGTGGCTGAGGATCCTCGACCCGGCGACCGGCTCGACCGCGCCGGACGTCCTGTCCCTGATCGAGGGTGCCTCGGAGCGCCTGGCTGGGGGCCCGGAATCCGCGGTCGGACTCGAAGTGCCCGACTCGCGCACGCTGGTCGTTCGCCTGCGACATCCCGCCGCCTACTTCCTGGCCATCGCCGCCACACCGACCGCGTTTGTTGTCCCGCGCTCGGCCAACGCGTCGACGGGATGGCAGACCGTTGACTCGTTCGTCGGATCTGGCCCGTACGTGATCCAGCGCCGTGATGGCGCGGACCTGGTGCTGGGTGCCAACGACCGTTACGTGGCCGGAGCGCCTCCGATCGACGAGATCCGCTGGATCGCCGCGGTGGACGGCGGCGCGGCCACCGCCTTTGCGGCCGGCACGATCGATCTGGGCGGCGTCGGAACGCGCGATGCCGGCTGGATCGCCTACGACGCCGATCTCGGTCCGGCGCTGCACCGCGCCCCCTCGCTCGGCGTGCAGTACCTCGGCTTCGACACGACGCGCCCACCCTTCGACGATGCCCGGGTGCGGCGAGCCTTCGCACTCGCCCTGGATCGGCCACGCCTCGTGGAGCTCGCCGAAGGGAGTGGTGGGACCGTCGCTTCCAGCATCGTGCCGCCCGCCCTGTGGCCCGACGGCATGCAGGACGACCAGGAGACCGATCTGGCGGAGGCGAGGCGTCTCCTCGACGAGGCCGGCTACGCACGACGGAGCGACCTCGGGACGGTGACCGTCAATGGCTCCGGCCTGGGCGTGGGACCCGTCGTTGCCATCTGGCAGCGCGATCTCGGCGCCGAGATCGCGGTCGAGGGGATGGAGTTCCGGGACTACCTGCGCGCGCTCGAGACCAATCCGCCCCAGGTCTTCACCATCAACTGGATCGCCGACTACCCATCTCCCTACGCGCTGTACAGCCTGCTGCTGCTGTCCGACGCAACGAGCAACTACGGCGGTTGGCAGGATGCCGAGTTCGAACGCCTGCTCGAACGCGCCTCTTCGACGACCGACCCTGCAGCGCAGGCCGCCGCATTCGCCGCCGTTGACGCTCGGGTCGATG
>JBDSIN010000040.1:0-3162 GCA_039917955.1 Candidatus Limnocylindria bacterium | reverse complement strand
TGGAGGTGAATGGTCCCCCGCGCAACCGTGTCCTGATGCGCTACCGTGCCCGACATGACCCGCCGGACGGCGCTTTCGGCCCCGGTCGCCTTGATCCTGGTCCTGGCGGCCTGCACCGCCGCGCCTTCACCTTCGGCCCGCAGCGTCCCGAGCCCGTCGAGCGCAGCCACGACCAGCGGGGCGCCCTCGATGGGCCCGTCCGCGTCACCCACGGCCGTCCCGGCAACATGGTCCGTCCTCGCGCCGGCCGGGGAAGGCCCTGCCGCTCGTGAGGATCACACCTGGAACGCGACGCCCGACGGCTCCACCGCGTACCTGTTCGGCGGGCGTACGGCGGCCGGCACGGCGCTCGACGATCTGTGGGCCTACGACCTCTCCGCCGACACGTGGCGGCAAGTGGACGCCGCCGGACCGGCGGCACGCTTCGGGCACAACGCGGCGTGGGTCGATGGCGTGGGGCTGGTCGTCTTCGCCGGCCAGGCGGGCTCCACCTTCTTCAACGACCTGTGGGCCTTCGACCCGGCGACCGGCAGCTGGACCAGGCTCGAGGCAACCGGCGACGTGCCCGTGTCGCGCTACGGGAGCTGCGCCGCGATCGGTCCCGACGGACGCCTCTGGATCAGCCACGGCTTCACGAGCGAGGGGCAGCGCTTCGCCGACACCGTGGCGTACGACTTCACCACCCACTCGTGGACCGATGAGACCCCTGCCGGGGACCTGCCGGTCAGCCGATGCCTGCACGGCTGCTGGTGGACCGATGCCGGCGACTTCATCCTGTACGCGGGCCAGACGACCGGCGTGACCGCGCTCGGCGACCTGTGGCAGCTGACCGTTGGCCCGCGGCCGGGCACGAACGCCTGGGCACGGGTTGCCCCGTTCGGCGGACTGCCGCCCGATCGGAACCTGTACGCCGCGGCGCGCTGGGGAGCCGGAATGCTCGTCTTCGGCGGACAGGGGATCGATGACGGCCTCTTATCCGACGCCTGGTGGCTGGAGGACGGCACGGGGGAGGCGACGATGCTGACCGCGGCTGGCGCCGGCCCCGCGGGGCGCTACGGCGCGGAGATGGTCGCCGACCCGATGCGCGGCCGGGTGCTCCTCTTCGGCGGAACGACAGCCCCAGCGGCGTTCGCCGACCTCTGGCAGCTGACTCTCGCCGAGCGCTGAGCCGCCAGGACGGCGGCGACGACGTACTTGTCGAGGTCGGTCTGCCAGACGAATAGCCCCGGCTACGTCAGGTCGGCTCGGGGGTATCGGTCTCGTCCGGCGTCTGGGAAGGACTTGGCGACTTCGATTCGTCCTCGCTCCCGGTGGGGCTTGGCTGGCTGGTTGACGACCTGGGGGTGGCCGTCGCGGCCGCACTCGGCTCTCCCGACTGCTCCGGGCTCTCCGACTCCGACTCGACCGGCGAGACCGATGGCGTGGGCGACGGGCTCTCCGACGGGCTCGGCTCGAACGACTCGGTTGGGGATGGGCGTGGAGTTGAGCCGACGCCGAAGTCGCGGACCAGCCGGGCAAGTTCGCCGGCATACAGGGCGCCGGCGACGGCCAGCACGATGGTGGCGGCCAGCGCCGTGACGCGGGCGAATCGAGCGAACGGGCGCCCGGCGGACGGTGGCGCGACGAGCAGCGCCAGCAGGCCGCGGCGCGGCGTCGGTTCGGTGGCGACCGCGCTCATCACCCGGTCGGCGAGATCCCCCGGCGCCTGGTCGTTGGCGATCGTGGCGTAGCGCTCCAGCTCCTCCACCGCGGGGTCCCGCGGGCCGAGGCCTCCATCCACCTCAAAGGGGTTGAACGGGGTCCGGCTCATGCCGCCACCTCGCGGCCGAGATCAGCGCGCAACCGTTCGAGGCCGCGACGCAGGTGCGTCTTCACCGTGTTCAACGGGCGACCGGTCGCTGAGGCGATGGCGTCGAGACTCAGCTCTCCGAAGAATCGGAGCGCCACCACTTCGCGGTACGGCTCGCGGAGACCGGCGACGGCCAGCCGAACGGCACGCTCCCGCTCACCGGAGAGGAGGGCCGTCAGGGGATCGGAGGCGGGCGCGCTCAGGCCGACCTCAGGATTGAGTTCCGCGGCGTCCCGTCGCTGGCCGAGTCGGCGGAATGCATGCCGCGTAGCGATCCGCATCAGCCAGCCCCCGAGGGGACCGTCTCCACGGTAGCTGCCGAGCGCCCGATAGGCCATCACAAAGCTTTCCTGTGCCACGTCTTCGGCGTCGTGCGGCCGACCGAGGATGCGCAGGCAGGCGCGGTAGACCGCGACCTGCTCCCGCTCCACCAGGATGCGGAAGGCGTCGCGGTCTCCGTCAAGCACGGTATCCACGAGTGACCGATCGTCCACGTGTCCATCGTGCCACGCGACCCGCGCCACCGGCGCTCAGTCGTCGCTGTGATCGTCGCCGCCACCCGGACCGGAGTGATCACTCTCATCGGGTGAACTGTCGGGGGACTCGCTGGCGTCGTCATCGGCCTCGTCGGCCTCCTCGGGCGAACCATCGGGCGACTCGCTGGCGTCGTCATCGGCCTCCTCGGCCTCCTCGGGCGAACCATCGGGCGATGCGCTGGCGTCGTCATCGGCCTCCTCGGCCTCCTCGGCCTCGCTGGCGTCCTCGGCCTCGCTGGCGTCGAAGGACTGATTCTGGAGTTCATCGGCAGAGTCGTCGGACCCGCCGGAGAGGGCGGCCTGGGTGCCGAAGACGGCACCGCCCACGAGCAGCAGAGCGGCGACGGCCATGCCTGCGCTGCGCAGGATTCGTTGTCGGTCGGTGATGGGCATCGGTGATGGAACTCCTTGACTTGTATGTGGCCGCCGGGCAGATGGCGGCCTCACCCCATTCGATACCGATGGGTCCCGAAAGGTTTCAATCGGGCGCGAGTTGGTACCATGTCGGCGAACACTTCCGTCGGGCGCCACGATGCCCCGCTCGATGTCGGCGCGCCTGCCTGTCGTCTAATAGAGGTTCGAAACGCTCATGACCACCATCGCCGAACCCTCCACCGCCAACGCGCCCATGGGACCGAATGGCCACCGCTTGCCGGCCGGGCGCGCGGTGCAGTACAACCCGTCGCCCGAGGAGCTGCAGCGCCTCACCGCTCTCATGCCACAGGCGCGGCGCACCGGATTCGGCAACTACAACGTTCAGACGCGAGTCGTCAGCCG
>JBDSIN010000039.1:0-5511 GCA_039917955.1 Candidatus Limnocylindria bacterium | reverse complement strand
CGTGTAGGTGTCGCCGCGGACGCCCCAGCCCTGTTCGCGGTCCGCGAGGCCGGAGAGCGTGTACAGGATGGTGTCGATGTCCGGGCATACGAGGAGGCCGAATCGCTCGGTGTCGTCGGCCACGTTGACGATCACGGTCAGTTCGCCGCGGGGTTGCGCCGCAGGGGGCGCCGCAGGGGGCGTGGCTTGGAGCGTCGCGTGGAGCGTGGCTTGGAGCGTCGCCTGGAAGCCGTGCGCCAGTTTGGCTCCCCCGGTGCCGCCGGCAAGCAGCGTGACCTTCACGGGGAGAGCGTAGCGCTGGCGCGAGCTGCATGCGGGGGCTGGTTATTACGTCACGTGCTACATGCGCACCGATCCACCCGATTCTGCTCGCTGGGAACGCGTCTACGCCCGTCGAGGGGTCGCCGTACTACTTCCCGTGCTATGCGCGCGCTCGAAGGGGTGCCAGGACCGGCGCGCGCTCGCATGTAGCACTCACCGTAATAAGAGCTGGCACGCGGGCGCGGAATCGCCGAGAGACCACGTCCAGTAGTACGCGGGGCGACGCGGCCCTGAGCTAGCTCCCCTCGAGCATCGGCTTCACGTCGGTGATCATCCGCTCCATCGACTCCGCGTCGTGCGGGCCCGGGAAGCCGATGATGAAGTGCCGGAAGCCGATCCCCAGGAACGGCCGCATCTTATCGGCCACCTGCTCCGGCGTGCCGATCAGCTGGTTGGTCCACGGCTTGGCGTTGCCGTTGGCCGCGAACAGGGCCAGCCCCACGCGCTCAGCCTCTTCCTCGCTGTCCCGGATGACGCAGATGCCCATCCCCACGGTCCGCTCGATCTCCGACTCGTCGCGGCCGATCTCCGCGCAGTGGGCGCGCAGGACCTCGTCCTTGTGCTTCACGTTGTCGAAGCCGCCGCCCACGTTGCACATGTCGGCGTACCGGGCGACGGTGCGCAGCGTCCGGCGCTCCCCTCCCCCACCGATCAGCAGTGGCATCCGCGCCTGGACGGGCGGCGGGTCGTTGCGCACCGACTTGGTGGTGTAGAACTCGTTCCCCGACGGCTCCGTGCCGTCGATCATGCCGCGCATGATCCGTGCCGCCTCATCGAGCCAGCGCAGTCGCTCGCCCGGCGACCCGCCGAACTCCATGCCGTAGGCCGCGTGCTCGGTGGCGAACCATGCCCCGCCGATCCCCAGGATGGCGCGGCCCCCGCTGATGTGATCGAGCGTGGTGGCCATCTTGGCCACCAGCGCGGGGTTGCGGAACGGGTTGGCGCCGACCATCAGGCCGATGTGGGCGCGCGAGGTGATCGATGCCCAGCCGGCGAGCGCCATCCAGCCCTCGAGGATCGGTCCTTCATGCGAGCCGACGATCGGGTAGAGGTGGTCCCAGGTCCAGATGTCGTCGTACCCCAACCGGTCCGCCGCCACCGCTGCCTCGCGCATGGCCGGCCAGGTGGTGTACTGGTTCCAGGCCAGCATCCCCAGCTTCACCGGGACGGGGGCTACCGCGTTCGTCACGCGACCCTCATCGGTGCCAGATCACGCGCTCGACGCGCACCGCGATGTTGAGCCGGTGCCCCGCCGCGAACGAGCCCTCGCCCTGGCCGTAGCGTCGGGCGATCGCCCAGATGCCTGCGTCGCCGCGCTCGGGGTCGTCGTCGATCTCGGCGCGACCCTCGATCGTCACGTAATCGGTCCCGTCTTCGAAGCAGAGGCTGATTCGCGGGTCGCGACGCAGGTGACGGTCCTTGACGCGCCCTTTGAGCGTGTTGAGCAGGATCGTGTCGTCGCGCTTGGGGTCGACGTCGAACCACACGACCGAGAGGCTCGGCATCCCGCTCTTGCCGATCGTTGCCATGACCGGGAAGCGCAGCTTGCGCAGCAGCCATTCGCGAAGCTCCGGGGTGATGGTGGTCCCGGCAACCATTGATTCAGCCATGCCCCGATCCTACCCGCCCGGCCGCACCTCTGCTCACCGCTAGACTTTGAAGGACCGATGACCGAGCCGACCGATGGACCGATCGCCGAACTGCTGAGCATCGGCTCGGAACTTCTGGCCGGCGAGACGACCGATACCAATGCTGCATTCCTGGGTGCCGCGCTCGCCCGCCTCGGGATCCCGCTGCGCTCCACGCGCCACCTGCCCGATGACACCGCGGTGATCTCCGCCGCCTTCGTCGAGGCCCGCGGGCGGAGCGACCTGGTGGTGGCGACCGGCGGCCTCGGGCCGACCCACGACGATTTGACCCGCAACGGGCTCGCCGCTGCCCTGGGCGAGGAGTTGCGCCCCGACGCCGCGCTGGAGGCGCAGCTGCGGGCGCGCTTCGCGGCCTACGGGAAGATGCCCACCTCGAACCTGCGCCAGGCGATGCTGATCCCCTCGGCCGAGCCGCTCGCCAATCGGATCGGCTCGGCGCCCGGCTGGTGGGTGGACCGCGACGGATCGGTCACCGTACTGCTGCCCGGCGTTCCGTCGGAGATGCGCGCGATGTGGACCGATGCGGTCGCCCCGCGCCTGCCAGCGCGCTTCGCGTTGCGTCCCGTCCACACGCGAACGGTGAAGACCTTTGGCATCGGTGAGTCGGCAATCTCCGACCTGGTCGACGACCTGCTGACCACGCCGGGCATCGGGGTGGAGGCCGGCATCTACGCCCGGGACGACGGGGTGCATCTGCGCTTCTCGACCCGGGGAGATGCGGCCGTCCTGGATGCGCCGGTGGCGCGGGCGCTGGTTCTGCTGGGCGAGCACGTCTACGGGACTGATGACGATGACCTCGCGTCGCTGACCCTTGCGGCGCTGGGCCGCGCGGGGGCGGCCACCGTTGCGACGTGGGAGTCGGAAACGCAGGGAATGCTGCTGGCCATCCTGTCGGCCGCGCAGCCGGTTCAGCCCGAGTCAAGAGCGGCGCGCTTCGTGGGTGGGATGCTGGACGCCGGCGGGCTTGTCGCCACGCCCGTGGCTGATGCGGTAATCCAGCTATCGCTCCACTCGCCCGATGCCCACGGCCGGTCCCGGGTCCGTGTGTCGGTGGCCGGGGCCATCAGCCTGCCGATGGTCGAGGTCCGAGTCCACGGCAGCGGCCAGCAGCGGTTACGACGGGCCGCCTTCGCGGCCCTCGACCAGGTACGGCGAGCGCTGCGCTAGGTACGACGAGGCCCGCCGGCGGACCGGCGGGCCTCGTGCCAGAGGATCAGGTTAGTCGCAGATCAGGCCCCGTCGGCCTTCTCCACATCGCCTGCACCGAAATCTACGAGCAGGCTGTACGGCTGGTAGGTGTCGACGTCCTCGGTGGCCGGGATGCCCCAGACCACCGCGACCACCTTGGCGTACGTGCTCAGCGCGACCAGGTCGGCCCCGCTCAGCGTGTAGTCGCTCCCGGCACCGAGCGTCGGTCGGAAGACCTTCACCGAAGTGCCTGCTGTGACGTCACCGTACCCATCCACCGTCCCGTTGATCCCGACCAGGGCGAACCCGAAGTCGAGGTCCAGCGGGCTGTAGTACCGGACGTTGTTCCAGTCGCTGAGGTCGGCGGGCGACGCGTCAACCGCGACGCCATCCAACACCAGGTTCTTGATGTGCCACCCGTCCTGCTCGTAGAGCTCATCGACCATCAGGCGGAAGGCAAGCAGGATCGGTCCGGCACCGGAGTATGCCGACAGGTCGCAACTCGCCGCGATGGGCGCGCCGGCGCTGCCAGTGGTGTCCGGAACCTTGTCATTGCCGGTCGGCCCGGTGTAGCCGGGCAGGTGGGCAGTGATGTACGGGAATGCGCTCGGGTCGGCCGTCGGGGTCGTGCCGGAGCACGGCTGCGACGTCCAAGTGTCCCCGTTGTCGTCCGAGACCTGGACGAAGCCGAAGTCCCAGCCGAGCTCCATCCCGTAGTAGTGCTCGAACGTCAGGTTGCCCGCGCCCGTCACGGTGATCGGGCGTGCGATGCTCAGGTCCTGGTTGTTGTCGTAGTAGAACTGGCCCGAGACATCGGGGTTCGTCCAGTAGCCGTCGCCGTCGACGACCCAGTCCGGGCCGCCGGTGAAGGTGATGTTGTCAGCACCATCGAAGACGACCGAGGACAGGCCGGCTCCCGAGCCGAGGTCGACATAGTCGGCGCCCCACGGCGGAGCTCCGGCAGTGCTGTTCGCCTGGGCATTCAGCAGGATGGTGGCCTCGGGCGCCAGTGCCTGGCCGGCAGTGCCGTTCTGGAACTGCGCGGCCGAGCCGCCGCTCACGCTCGCCCCGTTGTCGATGTAGCCATCAACAAGGGCCGAGATAATCTGGTCGTTGAACAGCGACTCGAAGGTCGCTCCGCTGCCGAACGCGGCAAGCGTGCTGTTCAGGCCGGCGATCCCGTTGTCCTGGTTGTGCTGCCAGGCGCGGAAGAAGTCCTGTCCCCAGCCTTGGTTGTATACGAAGTTCATGAAGAACATCGCGAAGCCGTAGTCGGCCAGGATCTCACCGGGTCCCTGGTCCTCCCACGCCGTCAGCCCGTTCTCGGGGCCGGCCGCGTACGGAAGCGGGTTCCAGTTGGCCTCGAATACCTGCTTCCAGCCCAGGTAGCTCTGGGTGTGGCTCTCGTGGCCCTTCTCATCGACGTGCCTGGCGAGATCCGCGTAGCCGGTGATCACCTCGGTGAAGTCACTCAGGCCCTCGTTGACCCAGCTGGGCTCGTCGGGATCGGTGTAGTGGTGCAGCAGGTGCTGGTACTCGTGGGCAAAGACGCCCTCGTACAGGTACGGGCGCGCCGGAGCGCTGGTGCACGGGTTGGTCGTCGGGAAGTGGGCAGGATCGGCGCCGGTGCGGTGGAGCCAGTCCCAGGCATCGATCGACATGACCGTACGGTCGAAGTAGTTGTCGAAGACCGAGTAGTAGAACCCGGCGATGTACGACTGGCTGGTCGCGTTGTTCGGATCGTAGAAGTTCGAGTCGCGAACGTTGTCGACCAGGACGACGACGTTGTCACCCTCGCCGCGGTAGTAGCTCTGCGGGGATCCCAGCTGCTTGGCCAGCGTCGCCTTGTTCCCCATTCGGTTCGGCGGCGTGCTCCACCACTCCGATTCGATCGGGTACATGACGGTGTCGAACTGCTCGATCAGGTAGTCGACCTGGTCGTCGGTGATGACGTTGCGCACGCCGTCGTTGCGGCAGTCGTTATACGTGAAGAAGTCGTTGGGGTTTGTCGTCAGCGGGTTCTTCATGTCGGGGTTCGGGAAGTTGAGGTTGGTCGAAACCCATACTTCAACATTCGTGCCGACGCCACGCAACGTGTAGTTCTTGAGGTTGATGACGCCGCGATAGTCATCAAGCCCGAGCCAGGTCTTCGTGTCGCCGATCTTGCCCGGGCCGAGCGGCGGATTCGCGTTCTTGATGTCGGCCCGGTTGAAGGGGAGCGCGACCCCGTTGTTGTAGTTGACGTCGTCTGGCCGAGGCGACACGTCGCTGATCGGCTTGGCGGCGATGGTGGTGCCGGCCAACGACAGGAGCAGGGCGAGGCTGGTCAGTACGGCCAGCGATCGATGCAACT
>JBDSIN010000038.1:0-4473 GCA_039917955.1 Candidatus Limnocylindria bacterium | reverse complement strand
GTGTCGAGCACCATCACCTTGATATCGGCGCCGGAGGCGACCATCCGCGACAGGGCCTGAAAACCGATGTCGTACATCGCCCCGTCGCCACCCAGCGCCCAGATGCGGCGCTCCGGGTGACCGGCCTGGTCCCAGCGGGCGCGGATGCCCATGGCATCGGCCGGGGCATTCTCGAAAAGTGAGTTGGTCCACGGCACCAGGAACGGGTTGTATGGGTAGGTGCTGCCGTAGACGGTGTTGCAGCCAGTGGCGGCCACGATCCCCATCGAGTTCGGGCCGTGCACCTGCCGGGTCGCTGCCAGCAGCATGCGGATGGCCGACGCCTCGCCGCAGCCGGCACAGCTGCCCGCTCCGCCGACGTAGCCGAATGCATGCTCGCCGAGCATCAGGTCGGCCAGTGCCTTCTCGGACCGATACGCCTCCGGCGTCGGGGGGAGCGAGCGGAAGAGCGCCATGTCACGACTGAATCGGTCCAGGGTGGACTCCCCGGATGCCTCCCGCGCGACCTTGTCCGCCATGCGCAGTGCGTCGTATCCGAGCGCGTGGCAGACCTCGACGCACTCTCCGCAGCCCTTGCAGTGGACCGGATCCACGAAGATGCCGAAGCCGGCCGGCTCCAGCCCCCGCTTGGCGGGGACGTCGGCGTACTTGGTGGTGCGGGCGAAGCGGCTGCGCGCCGTGGCGCCGGCAAGCTCCGGATCCGGCTGTGTCGCCGCGAACGTCGAGACGAGTCCCTCGAGTTGGGTCTCCGGCAGGGCGATCCCCATGATGGCGCTGTCGGGGCAGGCGCTGATGCAGGTCATGCAGCCGACGCAGCGAGCGGAATCGAGTTCGGGGATCTGGGGCGCCAGGTGGCTGAAGTCGCGGACGGCGGCGGTCCCCGGCGGGATGATGCTGCGAGCAACCCCTGCATCGGCCGGCAGCTCCGCGTCCGCGATGCCGCGCTTGTACGCAGGCACGATGGCGCGGTTGAAGTCGTCCACGTAGCCATGCACGTCGAAGAGGGGCAGCGTGGCGCTCAGCCGCGACTCGTGCGCCTCCTTCGACTCGCCGGCCTCCTTGCGCAGCTCAGTGGTCATCGAGTTCCTCCAGGATCTCGACCAGCGCACGAACCAGGTCGGTCGTCGAGATCACCCCGATCGGGTGCGCGCCGTCGGGCGCAACCACCACCAGCCGATGCACATGGTGCTGCTCCATCATCCGCGCGGCGGTGAGCAGCGTCTCGTCGAGCCGGATGGTCAGCGCCGGGGACGTCATCAGGTGGCGGACCGCCAGGCCGGGCCAGTTGGCCAGCGACTGTCCGGAGGCGTGAGCGCGGACGATATCGGTCTGGCTCAGCACACCAACAAGTCGTCCGCCACGGTCCACCACCGGCAGCCCGGTGATGTCGCGATCAGTCATCAATCGCTCGGCTTCGGCGACCGTCTCGGTATCCGCGACCGTAACGGGCTCGATGCTCATCAACTCGCCGACGGTGGGGCCGGTGATCCGGGTCTTCATGGGAGCGCCTCCTCGCGCAGCAACGGCGCGTCGGCGCCGGTCAACCTGGGGAGCTGCCCGTCCCCGTCGGGGTGACGCTGCGAGCCGAGCGCCGCGGTCACGTCGATCACAGAGTCGTAGGCGGCCGCGATAACGGCCAGGTTCGCCGCAACCACCGCGCTGCCGCGCTTGCCGAACAGGCGCTCCAGGCGGGGCTCCACCGCCGCGAGCAGCGCCGTCCGGTCGAGTCCGGCCCGAGCGGCGAATGGCGCGATCCGCAGGAAGACGCCGACCAGCGCCACACCCTGCATGCGAACCTCCAGGTCAGGGCGAGGGGCGTGGGCCCGGGCCAGCGCGGCGGTATCGAGCGCGAAGACGCGGATCTGGCGCGCGACGATCTCGGCGCGAGCGGCAGCCGGGATGGCGGCCCAGATCGCCTCGGGGTCGGTGAGGGCCGATTGCAGGAAGAGGGCGCCGCCGTCCACCAGGCCAGCCAGTGGAGCGCCGTAACGGAATGCGGCCGCATCGTTGACCGGCACGAAGTCGACGCGCTGCAGCTCGGCGTGCTGGCGGATCGGCTCCTCGGCGATGGTCAGGTAGTAGGTGGTCGGCAAGCCCTTCTTCTCAGAGCCGTAGCGGGGATACGCCTGCACGTATCGGTCGAACAGGTCGGCCACCACGGTGGCAATCAGTCGGTTGGTGGTCACCGATCCGAATCCACCCACCGAGTGGCCGCGCAGGCTGTACGCGCCGGCCGGCGAGAGATCCAGCGCGACAGGGGTCAGTGCATCGGGGTGGACCACGCCGAGCACTGCACGCGGCGTTCGGCGCATCGCGTCGGTATCGGCCAGCCAGTTGAAGACCGCCGCCAGATCGCCGACCGAGACGTCACGCGACCCGAGCCCGGCGGAAGCCGAGACGACCCGCGGCAGCGGGGCACCGTCGACGGCGGCATCGGCCAGTGCGGCCTTCAGTTCGCGAGCCAGCGGGTTATCCGCCGCGGTCGGTTCGTCGGTGCGCTCCACGACCGCCACGGCGCGAACGTCACGGAGGGCCGCGGCCAGGTGTGCCGCGGGGAAAGGCCGGAAGGAGGTGACCGCCAGGCAGCCGACCCGGCGTCCCTGCCCGCGAAGGTGGTCGACCACCGATATCGCCGTATCGGCGATGGTACCCATCGAGACGAGGACAGCCTCGGCGTCGTCGCAGCGGTACGGCACAATGGGGGCGTGTTGGCGGCCGGTCAGCTCGCCCCAATCGGCGAATGCCCGGCCCAGCGAATCGGCCAGGCGTCGCGCAAAGTCGCGCTGGGCGATGCGGCCCTTCATGTAGCTGTCCTGGTTCTGGACCACGCCGGTCATCAGCGCCTGGTCGGGGTCGAACAGGTCGCGCAGCCGCGCGCGCGGATCGCCGACGAAGTCGCGGAGCAGCTCGTCCTCCGGGAGGAGCGTGTTCTCCAGGGTGTGCGTGGTCAGGAAACCGTCCTGGCAGACCAGGATCGGCGTTTCGCTCTCCTCCGCCGCGCGCCGCGCGATGGCCGTCAGGTCGGCGGCTTCCTGGGCGTTGCGGGCGAAGAGGATCCCCCAGCCGCAATCGGCCACGCCCATCACGTCGTCGTGCCCGGCATGGATGTTCAGCGCCTGGCTGGTCAAGGCCCGGGCTCCGACGTGGAAGACGGCGGGCAGCCGCTTGCCGGCGATGACGTACAAAACCTCCTTCATCAGGATCAGTCCCTGCCCGGCGGTGAAGTTGGTGACCCGCCCGCCGGCCAGCGCGAACCCTTCGGCAGCCGAGGCGGAGGAGTGCTCCGATTCCGGCTCCAGGAAGCGCAGCGGCGTGCCCCACAGGTTCGTATTGCCATCGGCGACGGCCGCCTGGTAGAGCGCGGCCATGGTGGTCGATGGCGTGATCGGGTAGGCGCACGCGCCCTCGCTGATCCGCGTCTCGACATGGGCGATCGCCTCCGACCCATCAACGATGGCGGGGATCCCCGGGAACGGCGGAACGACCTCCAGCTTGCCCATTGCCTGCCCATGGTGGCGCGCATGGGTACGGACCGATGAGTGCCGCGCGGACCGATAAACCCGTGACCTCCGGCCCCCCAGCTTGGGACCCGCGGCAGATTTCGCACCTCGCCACGACCGCGGCTGCGGAGGCCAGGTGTGGGAGAGGTAGACTCCGCTGACCATGAAGCGCAGGAGTTCCCAGGAGCGCGACGAGGCCGATGCCCGTGCCCAGGCCGACGCGCGGCGCGAGGCGCTGCTTGCTCAACTGCGGGACCGCGAGGCGAGCGACCGCGATGGACCGGTGCCTCCGGTGCCCGATGCCGCTCCCCCCGATGCCGAACCGGCGCCCGCCGCCGAGGCGGATGCCGAGCTCGCGGCCGAGCTCGCGGACGAGTCGGATCCAGGCGATTCGGCGGAGGAACTCACCGGCTAGCGGACCGGACACCGTTCTCCTGCTCCGGTCCCCCACGTGCCCGCTCCGGCCTCGCAGCCACCCGGTGCCTACAACGGCCAAGTTGGGGCGGATTCTTGGCCGTCATGGCCAACAGGCGACCATTCAGCCACCTGCACGTGTGCTCGGGGCCCATCTTGGCCGTTGTGGTCACGCCGCGCTCATCGCAGCGTGAGGGGCGGCGTCGCATGCGTGAGGGACCGACACAAGCAGGGCGGGCCGCCGCGCGGTCAGCGCAACGGCCCGCCTCGGGACCGCCGAGGTGGCTACTTGGCCTGGATCGTGATCTTGTGGGGCTTGGCCTCCTCGACCTTCGGGATGGTGAGGGTCAGCACGCCGTCGTGGAAGATCGCCTCGACAGCATCCAGCTTCAGACCGCTCGGCAGCACCAGCGCGCGGCGGAACTCACCGCGTGACAGCTCCTTGAGCAGGTAGCCGGCCTCCTCCTTCTCCTCGTGCTGCTCGTAGGTCCCGGTGATCGTGAGCGTGTCACCCTCGATGGTGGTCTCCACCGCCTCGGGCCTGACGCCGGGCAGCGCA
>JBDSIN010000037.1:0-11645 GCA_039917955.1 Candidatus Limnocylindria bacterium | reverse complement strand
TCCGGCTCTGCCCAACCCTCCCAGCCGTGGGTCGGGAACCAGCGCAACGTCACGCTGAAGAAGACGAGCAGCAGGATGGCGGCCACGAAACTGGGCGTGGCGATGCCGATCACCGAGACAAACGTGGCCAAATAGTCAGGGATCTTGTTATGGCGTAACGCGGCGATCACGCCGAGGGGGATACCGATGATCACTGACAGCAGAAACGCCATGATCCCCAGGTGGGCGGTCGTCCCGATTCCGTCGGCCACGATGTCGTTGACCGATCGGTCGATGTACTTATAGGACGGCCCGAGGTCGCCACGCACCATGTTGCCGACCCACGACAGGTACTGAATATAGATCGGATCGTCGAGGCCGTACTTCTCGTTCAGGTGGGCGATCGTGCTCGCGGAGAGCTTCTTCTCGCGATCCCACGGGCCGCCCGGCGCGGCGTGCATCAGGCTGAACGTGATCAGCGAGACGACGATGAGCACCGGGATGATCCACAGCACTCGCCGAATGATGTACCCGAGCACGGCCGATCTCCTAGGAGTGGGTTGCCTGTCTGCCGACGGCCGCGAACTCCGAGGCTTCCCTCGGGGGTCGTGGCCGTCGGGTGGGCCGGCGGACCGGCCCACCCGACAAGTTGACCTCCTTACCTTCGCGAGGTGCGAAGGTTCAGGCGATGGTCAGTGCGGTGCGATCGTCACCTTGTAGTAGAACAGCTCGCCGGTGCTGCTGTCCTGGCTGGTGGCGATCAGGTTCTGGACCCAGGGCTTGATCAGCGTGAAGCGCTGACCGAAGCGGAGCGGGATCAGCGGCGCGTCGCCCATGATCATCTCCTGGGCCTGGTTGTACAGGGCCACCTGCTCGCCAAGGTCCTTCTTCACGGCTGCCTGCTGCAGGAGGGCGTCAACGTCTGGGTTGCAGTAACCCATGTTGTTGTTGCCGCTGGTGCAGGACACGAGGTCCGTCAGGAAGTTGTTCGGATGCGGGTAGTCCGCACCCCAGCCGAGGCGGAAGATGTCAAACGGATCCTCGGTGAGGCGGGTCAGGTATGCGCCCCACTCGAGGCCGACTGCCTCAACCTCGACGCCGAAGGCAGTGCGCCACTGCTCGACGAGGAAGTCAACCTTGTCCTCGTGGTTCGAGCCGCTGTTGTAGCCGACCTGCAGCTGCAGATCCGCTGCGGTGAGACCAGCCTCAACGAGGCCGGCCGCGAAGTCCACAGCAGCCTGATCCACGTCGTAGGGGATGAACGCATCCTCCTGGTAGCCGGGCATACCCGGCGGGACCAGGCTGTTGGCGACGAGGCCGATACCACTGAACGTGGTCGCGATCATCGTCTCCTTGTCGATCGCCTCGCTGAACGCCTTGCGCAGCAGCGGGCTCTTCGCGAAGGGACCGTTCGGGTCCTTCATGTCGAAGCCGAAGTAGTAGATCGACAGGACGGCGCCTTCAAGCACCTCGGCCGAAAGCTCCGGGTCGTCCTGGATGCGCGGGATCTCCTGCGTCGGAACGCCACCGACGTCGAGCTCGTCAGCCTCGTAGGCCGCCAGGCTCGCTGCCGGGTCGTCGATCATCGACAACTCGATGCGAGCGATGGTGACCGCCTCGCCATTCCAGTTGGTGTTCGGCTCGAGGACGATGTTCGAGTTGTGGTTCCACTCGGTCATGACCATCGGGCCCGAGCTGACGTAGCCGTCGGCCTCGCCCCATGTCATCCCGGCCTTCTGCGGCACGGTCACCCACAGGGTGGCGATGTACACGAAGTACGACGCCGCGTGGGTCAGCTTCACGACGAAGGTCTTCGGGTCCGGAGCCGAGACGCCCAGCGTCAGCAGCGCCGCATCGATCTCTGCGTCGGTCGCTGTCTCGGTGTCGATGGCCGAGATCTCGTTGTAGCCGACGACATCGGCCAGGACGTAGCTGTAGCCAGCCGCCTCGCGCGGGTCGGAGAGACGCTGCCAGCTGTAGACGAAGTCTTCAGCGACGATGTCGTCGCCGTTGCTGTACTGGTAGTCACCGAGGTGGAAGATGATCTCGGTACCATCCGCGCTGACGTCCCAGTCCTCGGCGATGCCGGGTGTGATCGAGAGATCCTCGTCGAAGTATGCCAGCGGGAAGGTGGTCGAACGCAGCACCTGGATGGAGGCGCTGTCGGTCGCCTGCGTCGGGTCGAGCGACGGAGGCTCATTCCCGATGTCGACGCGGAGAACCTGCTCTGCCGGCGTCACGCTGGCAGAGGGCTGGGAGCTTCCTGATGGCTCAGTGCTCGAGCTGGGCGATGTGCACGCCGCAAGCACGAGACCAAGGCCCACCAGGGCACCCATTGATTTCTTAAACCACATACCTTTTCCTTTCGCCTTTTTGGCGTGTTGGGCGTCGGTGGAGCGAGCCGCGTTACGCGGCTGATCGGTTCGAACGACCTGCCATGGCGACCGACATTCGCTCGCCGGATGGAGGTGTCGTTCCGTGCGACCTACCGGGTTCCGTCCTCCTCTCCTCCTTACCTTGGCCAACGGTGTGTTGGCTGCCAATCACATTTCCGCCACATGCGGAAGCGCTGGCGCACAGGCGCCACTGAGCGTTCCGCACAGGGCTGAGCCAGTCAATCATTGCCCGCGGCGCAAGGCCACGTCAAGAACCGCTAACCCAATCCCCGCTGCAACGGCTCACCTAACACTACCCCACGCGCACGGCGCGAGTTCATTCGGGTGGACCGAGATCGGTCAGGGAATCACGGCGAACGCGCGCACCTCGGCGATCTCGGCGACCGCCACGCCAGCGCCACGCATGGTGAACGCGCGGCGTTCGCCGGGCAGCAGCGGCTCGCCATCGGCGGGCTCCACGACGGCGCCGACGAATGAGCCGTCGGCGTTGAAGAAGGCGACTCCGACGGAGGGCGCGTGGCGACGTAGCGAGCCGACCTGCTCGACGAGGGTGCCGGAGACCTCCACCGTCCCGTCGCCCAGATCGCGCCACGACACATCGGCGACCTCGACGGGGATGCCGGCCTCGTCATCCATGCCGCGCGTCGGACAGTACTTGATGTGGGTCACCAGGTTGCCTGGCGTGCCGGAGCCGGCGATCTGCTGCCCACCCATGATGTAGACCGCAGCGTCCCCGGGTCCGATGACAGCGGGGCTGGGGAAGAAACGACCGGCGCGGGTGTACACCGCGTCGCCGCCCTCGTCCCATTCGAGGCGGACGGCCGGCGTGTAGAGCTGCTGCGGCTCGTAGTCGTAGAGCGTGTTCAGGAAGGTGATTGGCTCCTCGCCAACGTTGCGCAGCTCGAAATACATGCTGACCTGTCCGCCGTTGAGGAAGACGTGCTGGGTCATCTCGCCGCGAAAGGGCTTGACCGGTCCCGGCGCCGAGGGGATCTCGAAGCGGAGCGAGATCGGCTCTTCGTGGCCCACGCTGGCAGAGGGCTGCTCGCGCGAGGAAAGACCGGTCGTGGCCGGACCGGTGGAGCAGGACGCGAGGATGATGACGACCGCCAGCGCGACGAGGGGCGCTCCGCGGCGGTCGAGCCGCCGCTCCGTCACCGGATCAGACCCGACACCGGCTGCGGAGCGACGGGGAGTTTCTCCGTCGGATCGATCGCTGCGATCGGCCCCGAGGCGGGCAACGAGATCGGCGGTGCTGCCTTCCAGCGGATCCACCACGGCACCTGCGACGTCGCGGCCTGCGGTTCTAGATCGTTGGAGGCGCGCTCAAGCACACCAGGCCACGTGCGCTGCTGAAGCGCGACCGGGCGGTCCGCCTCGCGAGCGGTGGCCACCGCGAACACCATCACGGCCATCGCGGCCCCGGCGGGCAGCAGCCGCGCCCAGCGCACGGCGCGGGTCGCCCAGGTTGGGCCCGTCTCGGCGACGAGGGCACGCCGACGAACCGCCTCCCAGCTCCGATCGGAAGGTGCATGCCCGGCGACACGTACCTGCAAGGCGCGACGCAACTGCACCACCAGCGCATGGTCGAGTCCGACCTCCTCGCGACAGACCGTGCATGACTGGAGGTGGGCGAGGTGCGGATCGGAGCGCGAGTCGAGCTCCTCCCCGAAGCGGAAGCGCTCGAGCAGTTCGCGGCTGACCCTACGGCAGCTCATGGCTCGCCAATCTGGTGCTGCCATGCGCGGGCGCACGTCGTGCGGCGGGCACCAGCGAACGGAGCGCGCGCAGTGCGTAGTGGAGGCGCGACTTCATGGTGCCGACCCGACAGTCGGCGATCTCCGCGGCCTCGGCCAGTGAAAAGCCATGCAGGTAGTAGAGGATCACCGCGGTCTGCTGCTTTGGTGGCAGCCCGTCGATCCCCCGCTGCAGGACTTCGATGATCTCGCGCGACTCGGCCACCTGGTCGGGACGCGACGAGAGATCGGCGACCAGGTTCGTGATCAGCGCGGTCAGTGGCTCCGAAATCGCCCGTCGCCGCGCGATACGGCTGTAGCACAGGTTGGTGGTGACGCGTTGCAGCCACGGCAGCGGTGAGACGTCCAGCCGCAACCGATGTCGGACGCGGTAAGCCTTGACAAAGCAATCCTGGAGGATCTCCTCGGCCAGGAACGGATCGCGCGTGATCGCCAGCGCGGTTGCGTAGACCGGCCGCTTGAAGGCGTTGAAGAACTCCTCGAACGCGTCGAAATCGCCCGATTGCATACGTTCGACGAGGCCATCTGGCTGCGTCGTACTCACTGGCACCCCATGTGCGATGCGCCGATCGCTATCCATACTACGCGCCGGGCTGCGGGCGGGTTCAGCCCGCCTCCCCCGCGACGGGATCCGCGACAAAGCGCAGGTCCGGTCGTCGGGCGGCGGCCGCCTCGTCGAGGCGGCCGACCGGAGTCGTCTCGGGGGCACGACGCAGCGCGTCCGGATCGGTGGCTGCCTGGCTGGCGACACGGTGCATGATGTCGACGAACCGGTCGAGCGTCTCGAGCGTCTCGGTCTCGGTCGGCTCGATCATCAGCGCCTCTTCCACGATGAGCGGGAAGTAGATCGTGGGCGGGTGCACGCCGTGGTCGAGGATCGCCTTGGCGATGTCGAGCGTGCTGACCCCGTTCGCGCGCTTCTGTCGGCGCCCAGAGAAGACCACCTCGTGTTTGCAGATGCGGTCGTAGGGAAGGTCGTACGCATCGCTCAGGCGCACGCGCAGGTAGTTCGCCGCCAGCACCGCATCGTCGCTCACCTGCCGCAGTCCGTCGCCACCGTTGCTGCGGATGTAGGTGTAGGCGCGCACGAACATCCCGAAATTGCCCGTGAAGGCACGCACCTGGCCGATGCTCTCCGGACGGGCACCGCCGGACTCGAGGGCGAAGGTCGCCCCGGGGGTCCCACGCCCGGCCCACGCGTTGGCCCGGACCTCGTCGGGATCCCCGGACACCAACATCGGCTGCGGACCCGGCAGGAAGGGCGCCAGCCGCTCGCTGACCCCGACCGGTCCGGCGCCGGGCCCGCCGCCACCGTGCGGCGTCGAGAAGGTCTTATGGAGGTTGAAGTGCATCACGTCGAAGCCGGCCTCACCGGGGCGGAAGCGTCCGAGGATGGCGTTCAGGTTGGCCCCATCCATGTAGGCGATGGCTCCCGCCTCCTGGACGGCAGCGATCACGAGGTCGATCTGGTCCTCAAAGATGCCCAGCGTCGATGGGTTGGTGATCATCAGCGCAGCGGTATCGGGCCCAAGCGCGGCGCGCAGCGCAGCGAGGTCGATTCCGCCGCGCTCGTTGGACGGGATGGTGACGGCGGTGTAGCCGACCATGGTGGCGGTGGCCGGGTTGGTACCGTGCGAGCTGTCGGGCACCAGCACCCTGGTGCGCTGCTCACCTTCCCCCCGAGACCGATGGTAGGCGCGTGCCATCAGCAGGCCGGTCAGTTCACCGTGCGCGCCGGCGGCCGGCTGCAGGCTGACCGCGCTGAACCCGCTGATCTCCTTCAGCAACTCACCCAGCAGCCATTCCAGTTCGAGGCTGCCCTGCGCCAGCACCGCGGGGTCGAGCGGGTGTGACTCGGCCAGGCCCGGGAGTCGGGCCGCCCATTCGTTGACCTTTGGGTTGTACTTCATGGTGCACGAGCCGAGCGGGTAGAAGCCCAGGTCGATGGCGAAGTTGAGATGACTGAGTCGATTGAAGTGACGGAGCATGTCCAGCTCGCTCACCTCGGGCAGGCGCGGCCGATCCGCGCGGCGGGCCTCCGGCGGGAGCGGAGGTTGGCCCGCGGCGGCCATTCTGGCCTGAGCCGAAGGCACCGGGAAACGCACGGCGCGTCGTCCGGCGCGTGACGATGCAAAGATCAGCGGTTCGACGACCGAGAGCACCTCGCCGCCTCCGGGCGAGGTGAAGGCCGCGCCACGACCCGACGCATCAGGGACGAGGTCGGCGCTCATTTCGTGCCCTCCAGCGCGGCGACCAGGGTGGCGATATCCGCATCCGTGGTCAGCTCGGTGGCAGCCAGCAGCAGCGTGTCGCCCAGTTCGGGGTACTCGTGCTCGAGGGGCAGGCCTGCGACGATCCCTGCGGCGGCGAGTGCGGCATGCCGCCGGACGGCGTCCGGGACGCGAAGCGCGACCTCCGCGAAGTAGGGGCCCGAGAAGCGCCGCTCGCCCAGGCCGGCGGCCTCCAGCGCTGCCGCCACGTGGCGCGCCTGGGTGATGGACATGTCCGCCACCTCGAAAAGACCCGCTGGACCGACGCTGGTCAGATAGGCCGTGGCAGCCAGTGCGCACAGCGCCTGGTTGGTGCAGATGTTGCTCGCCGCCTTCTCACGGCGGATGTGCTGCTCGCGGGCCTGGAGGGTGAGCACGTAGCCACGCCGCCCCTGGGCGTCACGGGTTGCGCCGACCAGGCGGCCGGGCATCTGTCGCACCGACTCCATGCGCGCCGCCATGAGCCCAACGTACGGCCCGCCGAACGAGAGCGGGATGCCGAGTGACTGTCCCTCGGCGGCGACGATGTCGGCTCCGTAGGTCCCGGGCGCGGCGAGGAGGGCCAGGGAGGTGGGCTCCACCACGGCCACGAATTGCGCCCCGACGGCGTGACTGGCATCGGCCAGGTCGCGCATCGGCTCGATGCCACCGAAGAAGTTGGGATGCTGTGCAATGAGGCAGGCGAATCCGCCGTCCAGGACCCTGGCCGCCGCCTCGACCGGCGTCAGCCCGCTGCCGCCCTCTGCCAGGTCGGCCGGCACCTCGACGATCTCGATCCCAGGTCCCGAGCAGTAGGTCGCCAGGACCCGCCGCACCTGCGGATTCACCGCGCTCGAGACGGCCACGCGGTGCCGCCGGGTCAGCCGGCACGCCATGAGGGCTGCCTCAGCGGTGGCGGTTGCGCCGTCGTAGTGGCTTGCCGTGGCCACCTCCATGCCGGTCAGTTCGCAGATGAGCGACTGAAACTCGTAGATGCTCTGCAGCGTTCCCTGGCTCACTTCGGGCTGATACGGGGTGTAGGCGGTCGAGAACTCGCTCCGACCGATCACCTCCCCGACAACCGACGGGACCAGGTGGCGGTACGCCCCGGCACCGAGGAAGCTGACGTTCGCGATCCGGTTGCGGCCCGCGAGGCGCGACAGCTCGGCCCGCACCTCCTGCTCGCTCAGCGGCGGCGGCACCGCAAAGCGCGACGCGCGAACCCCAGCCGGGATATCGGCGAAGAGGTCATCGACCGATGCGACCCCCACCGCCGCCAGCATCTGCTCGCGGTCGGCGGGTGTGTGCGGCGTGTACGCCATCAGCCCGCGGTCAGCTCCGCGTACGCGGCGGCGTCGAGCAGCCCGTCGGGCTCCGTGGTGTCCGCGAGCTCCACCTTTGCGATCCAGCCGGCACCGAACGGATCGGTGTTCAACAGCTCCGGACCAGAACGAAGGGCGTCGTTCACCTCGGTCACCGTGCCCGAGATCGGCGCGAACAGGTCGCTCACCGCTTTCACGCTCTCGACCACACCGAAGCCAGCGAACTGCTTCAGCTGCGCGCCGACCTCGGGGAGCTCCACGTAGACGATGTCGCCCAGTTCATCGGCCGCGAAGCTGGTGATGCCGATCGTGGCGATCGCGCCGTCGACGCGCACCCACTCGTGCTCGCGGGAGTAGCGGAGGTCATCGGGCATCATGGTCTGGCGCACGCTCCTGTGATGATGGGCTCAGGCGGCGTCCGGCCGGGGACGTCGGTAGAAGGGCAACTTTACCTGCTCGGCGGGGTGTGGACGCTCACGCACGATCACCTCGACCGGGGCCCCGACCGAGGCGTGCTCTGGCGGGAGATAGGCCATGGCGATCCGCTCACCCAAGGTCGGGGATGGGGTCCCGCTGGTCACCACACCGACCTCGCGCCCGTCGACGAGCACCGGGTAGCCGTGGCGGGCGATCGCCTCGTCGCGCATCTGCAGGCCGACCAGCCGACGACGCGGACCGACCTGCTGCACGGACGCGAGCGCGGCCCGGCCGACGAACTCGCCCTTCTCCATCTTGACGACGCGACCCAGATTGGCCTCGTACGGATTGACCGATCGGTCGAGCTCATTGCCGTACAGCGGCATCCCGGCCTCGAGCCGCAGCGTGTCGCGACTGCCGAGGCCGCACGGCTTGAGGCCGAGCCCGGCGCCGGCCGCGGTCAACGCCTCCCAGAGGCGCACGGCGCTGCGTGCGGCGCAGAAGAGCTCGAAACCGTCCTCTCCGGTGTAGCCGGTGCGCGCCACCAGGCAGTCGATGCCGGCCACCTTCCCGGCGATCGAGCGGTAATTGCCCAGCGAGGAGAGATCGAGGTCGGTCAGCGAGCTGACCAATTCGGCCGCGCGTGGCCCCTGCGGTGCGACCAGCGCGGTCCGGTCGGATCGGTCCTCGAGGGTCGCGTCGAAATCGCCGTGGGCCAGGAGCGACGCGAGCTGCGCCACCACCGCATCGTGGTTCGCCGCGTTGCAGACCAGCAGGTAGCCCTGATCGGTCCTGTACAGGATCAGGTCATCGATGATCCCGCCGTCAACATCGCACAGCATCGAGTACTGCGCCTGCCCGAGCTCAAGCGTTCCGGGGTCGCTGACCACCGCGTAGCGGGTGAACGCGAGTGCCTCCGACCCGGTGACGTGCAGCTCGCCCATGTGCGACAGGTCGAAGAGACCGACTGCGCTGCGCACGGTTCGATGCTCATCGATGATCGACCCGTACTGGACCGGCATCTGGTACCCGGCGAAGGGGACCATCCGGGCGCCGAGCGCCAGATGCAGGTCATGCAGCGGCGTGTGCCGCTGACCGTCGTTCGACACGCTCACGGAGCGAATCCCTGCGAGCGGACCATCCCGGACGTTTCGCGATGCGCCAACAGTTCGGCGGCGGCCTCCAGCACTGCACGCTCGGTCACGTGGGTCAGCAGCTGGGGCGCCTCGTCGACCGGCACCCAGCGGGCCTCGTCGAACTCGTGGTCGTGATCGTCGGTATTCCCACCGATCGGCCGCATCAGGAAGAAGTGGACAGTCTTGTGAAAGCGGATCTGGCCGCGTACGAAGAAGTAGGTGATGGCGCGGAGCGGCTGTTCGATCTCGACCTCGAGGCCAGTCTCTTCGAGGGTCTCGCGGACCGCAGTCTCGGCGAGCGTCTCCCCGGCATCGGGCGTCCCCTTCGGGAGCGCCCAGAGCGGGGGCTGATGCCGGTGCACCAGGAGGATCTCGACGGCTCCGCCCTCAGACCGGTGGACGACCCCGCCGGCCGAGGTGGCGCGGGCGGTCCGCAGGGGTGGCACGCGGGGCCGCTATCCGCGGCGTGAGCGCGAGAGCCCGAGCGGCAGGAGGGCGCGGCGGGCGCTGACGCCGACAAACCGGCCGACCGAAGGGAAACGGAACGTGCTGGTGTGGGAGCGCAGCGAGACGACGGTCGGAGCCGACCGGCGAGTGGCCAGCGGCCGGTGGTAGGTCATCGTCCGGCCCCCGAGTCCCAGGTGTGGGTGTCGCGCGGGCGTGCGGCGACCGCCGAAGTCGATGGCCGGGTGGGAAACGAAGCGGGCCGTGAGACTCACGCGCATGGCAGGCATTGTACGCGGCGTCGGCGCCGGCGCAACCGATCTGCACGATGCTCCGGCGTGCCATCCATCCGCGAACAGTCAGCGGCGCTGCGGCAGGAGCGATCGGTAGAGATCAACCATCTCGATGATCCGCGTTGCGGCGTCAAAGCGAGTCGCCCCTTCGGCGGCGGCCTCCGCCAGTGCGGCGCGGCGCGCGCTGTCGCGGGCGAGGCCGACGATTGCGGCAGCGAGGCGTGCGGGCCGCGTCTCGTCGGGCGCAGCCGTCAGGACCTCACCGTCGATCCCGTCTCGCACCGAGTCGCGCACGCCGTGCCCATCGACGGCGACGACCGGCAGGCCCGCGGCGAGCGCCTCCGCAAGGACGAGTCCCTGCGTCTCGGTCTGTGAGGCGAAGACGAACAGATCCGCCCCTCGCGCAAGGGCAAGCGCCTCGAGCCGGGGCAGCGCCCCCGTCAGGTGCACGCGGCCGGCCAGGTCCGACCGGGCAACGCGCCTCCGCAGGGCGACCTCCAGAGGACCGCCGCCGATGAGCAGGAGCCGCAGCGTCGGCTCCTCCGCAACAGCGGCCGCGAAGGCCTCGACCACCGGCTCGGTGCTCTTCTCGGGAGCAAGTCGCCCGACCGATACGGCCACCACGGCATCGGGTGGCCAACCAGCCGCAGGACGTGCGTCGATCGGCTCCAGGCCGCCGATCGAACCGGTATCGATCCCGGTCGGAATCACGCGCACGGCGGGGTGACGACCGACCCTGAGTTGTGCCGTGATCTCGTCCCCGAGGTCGGTCCCCGGGGCTACGATCGCGGCGCAGCCTGCCCAGAAGCGGCCAAGGTAGGCAGACACGGCGGCCGCGCCGGGTGCGGCGAGCGGGCCGAGGTAGTGGCGATAGTCGCCGAGGCGGGTGTGGTGGGTGAAGACGAGCGGGACGCCGGCTCGGCGCGCGACGCGACGGGCCATCAGCCCGGAAACGAACGGCGACTGCGCATGGACGATATCCGGTCGGAAGGCAACCGCCGCCCGAAGCGCTGACGATGGGATGGGCCAGGGGACTCGGTATCCTCGGGGAGCGGGACGGGGCAGCTGGAATGACGGGAGCCACGCCAGCTCGGGGTCCGGCCCGGGCGCGCCGGCGCTGCCGGGCGGGACGCCTCTCGCGGGCCGCGGGGCGACAAGCAGCACCTCGTGGCCGGCGGCGCGCAGACCGCGAGCCAGCGACTCAGTTGAGACGGTTACGCCCGACACGTACGGCAGGTACGACTCGGCGAAGATGGCGATCCGCAGCGACTCGCCGCCCGGTGGTGCGTTCACCCGGCCGATCCTTCGCCCTGGAGGTCGCGTGGCTCGCGCTCCGGATCGCGCACGCCGGGGAAGAAGAGGAGCGCACCCATAAGCACGGCGCCGAGCATCGCGGCCCCGACGAGCGTGGTGGTCGGGCCCAGCGCGCCGGCGACCGGCCCGGTCAGGGCGTACGAGATCGGCACCAGGCCGATCGAGACCAACCAGTCGAGGCTCGACACGCGACCAAGCATGGCACGCGGCACGCGCTGCTGGAGGAGGGTGGTCCAGATGATCTGGCCGAATTCGAAGAGGGCGTGAATGGCCAGGCTCGCCAGGAGCGCGTGCCACAGCTCGGTCATCAACCCGTAGACCGCCATCAGCGCCACACC
>JBDSIN010000036.1:0-15856 GCA_039917955.1 Candidatus Limnocylindria bacterium | reverse complement strand
GGAGCAGTCAATGGCACAGCCGCACGGCGACCGCAGGGAGGACCGGGGAGTGCTCGTCAGCGTGGCGCAGGCTGCCGCGCTGCTCGCCGTTCACCCGAACACGATCCGTGCCTGGGCCGAGGCTGGCCGACTGCCGGCGTTCCGGATCAATGCCCGCGGGGATCGTCGCTTCCGTCGCGGCGACGTCGAGCGGCTGCTGGCCGAGGGTTCGTCAAGCGAGGCGCCTGACGAAGGTTCAGCAGGCACCCACGACGCGGAGCTGGCAGTACTGACGCGCCTGGTCGCGGTGGGCGGCATCCCGGCCAGCGTGACCGCGGTCTGTCGTGGAGCGGTCGAGGCAATTCGTACACATCTGCCGGTCGGACGGGTGGCCATCTACCTGGCCCGCGAGGGGGACGAGCGCGACCTCCGGCTCGAGACGCACGCGGGCTACGACGTGGCACCGCCCGAGCAGATGGACGCCGCCGCGACCACGGATCACGAAGAGCCGATGACCGGCCGACGCCCCGGGGATGATCCTCGCGTGATTGTGACTCCGCTGACGGTTGCCGGGGAGGCGATCGGGGCACTCCTGATCGAAGAGACAGGCGGCGCGGCCGCGATTCGGCGTCCGTTCCTGCGCACGGTCGCCACTGCCGTCGCCGCGGACGTGCAGCATGCTCGAGCCATGGCCCGCGCACGGCGCGAGGCGACCCGAGCGCGCGCCCTGCGCCACGTGACGCAGGAACTGACCGGCCAGCTCGAGCTCAACGTGGTGCTCGACGACATCGTGGACCGTACCCGGTCGCTGTTCGACGCCGAGAAGGTCGGACTCTGGCTGCTCCAGGAGGGCGACCACCCGTTCCAGGTGGCCGCCTCGCGCGGCATCGGCGAGGAGTTTCTGGCCACCGTGCGAGGCCTCACCCTGGACACTCCGTCGCTCGGTGTCCAGTCAGTCCGTGAGCGGCGCACCTGCGTCATCCGCGACGCCAGTACGCGACACGGTGTCGGGGCAATGCAGGGGGTCTATCAGGGCGAGGGAATCGAGACCGCCTGCCTCGTCCCGCTGGTCAGCCACGACCGGGCGGTCGGGGTCATCGGCCTCTACCACACGCGCGACCGGGAATGGCCCGAAGACGAGCTCGCCCTGGTGCAGGCCTTTGCCAACCAGGCGGCCGTCGCGATCAGCAACGCCCGGCTCTATCGATCGGTCGCCGACCAGGCGGCCCGCATGCGATCCATCCAGGACCTGTCGGCGCGCCTCAACCGGCTGACCGATGTGCAGGCCATCGCCGACGCCATCGTCGCCGAGGCGAGCAGCCTGGCCGCGTACCACGACATCCGCGTGTATGCCGTCAATTGGGAACGTCGCGAGTGCGAGCCGATCGCCTATACGGATCGCCTCCTCGGCGAGGGTGACTTCAGCGAGGCTCTGCGCGTGGCGGTCGGTGACGGCTCGTTCACCGGCTGGGTGGCCGAGCACGGCGAGCCGATCCTGGCGAACGATGCGCTGAATGACCCGCGGGGCCACACCATCGTGGGGACCGACGATATCGAGGAGTCGATGCTGGTCGTACCGATGGTCTTCGAGGGCCGCGCGCTCGGCGTCGTCGCGCTCTCGAAGCTCGGGCTTGACCAATTCAGCGCCGACGACATGCAGACGATGATGATCTTCGCCGGGTATGCGGCCCAGGCCGTTGCCAACGCGTCGGCGTACGCACGGCTCGAGCTCCAGTCGACCGAGCTCGCCCGCCAGCTCAACTCGCAGGGCAAGCTACTCGAGATCACCGAGCGGCTGAATTCGACCCTCGACCGGCAACTCGTCCTCGAGGCGATCGCGGACGGCCTGCGATCGGTGGTGCGCTACGACAACCTGTCGATCTACCGCAGCGACCCGGCCAACCGGGTCCTGATGCCAGTCCTCACCCGCGAGCGCCACGCCAAGCAGGTGATGCGCTACATCGTCCCCTTCGGCCGCGGACTGATGGGCTGGGCGACCGACCACGCTGAACCGATCTTGGCGAACGATGCGCTGAATGACCCGCGCGCCATGCAGATCCCCGGCACCCCGGCCGACCCCGAGGCGCTGGCTGTCGTCCCGCTCGTCAGTGCAGGCGAGGTGATTGGTTGCATGAACCTCTCGCGCGTGGGCGGACCCGAGAACTACTTCTCGGAGAATGACTTCGAACTGGTGAAGCTGTTCGCCGGCCAGGCGTCGATCGCCCTGCGCAACGCCGAGGCGCACCACGCGGTGAACGAACGCGCCGACACCGATGCGCTGACCGGGCTGGGCAACCACGGTGCGTTCCAGCGCACGCTTGGTGAGCTCTGCGACGCGTCCGCGGGCCGGGGGAAGCGTCGGGCGGCGGACCGTCGAACCGTCTCGCTGTTGATGCTCGACCTCGATCTGTTCAAGGGTTACAACGACCGGCTCGGCCACCCGGCCGGGGACGCGCTGCTGCGCGCGGTCGGCCAGGCAATCCACGGCGCCGCGCGTGCTGACGACCTCGTCTTCCGCTACGGCGGCGACGAGTTCGCGCTCGTCCTCCCGGACGTTGACGCGGTGACTGCGGCGACCATCGCCGAGCGCGTGCGTGTGGCGGTCGCGCGGCTGACCGCGAAGGACGAGTCACCGGTCACCATCTCGATCGGCGTGGCGACCATGCCCGGCGACGCCCCGGACAAGAACGCCCTGATCGCTGCCGCGGACACCGCGCTCTACCTCGGCAAGCAGTCTGGCGGCGACCGCGTCATCTCCGCGTCCGACGTGCCCGCCGAGATGCGAGACCTGCGCAGCACGCTGGACCAGCTCGCGCGCGCCGCTCTGCACGCGCCCGAGCGCGCTCCTTCGGATAGCCGTGGCGGACGGGCCGCAGGGAGGCCGGGAACGGGCAAGCGCCGCGCTCCGGCGCCGGCGGGCGTGCACGCGACGAAGGGTCCCGGCGCAGCCTGAGACGCGACTGTCGGGGCCGGCATGGGGCGGTGCTATCATCGCCGTTCCCATGTCGATGACCCGTCCCGACGCTGCCCGCTCCTCGGTCGGAGTCGTCGGTGTGATGCTCGTGGCCATCGTCGCTACGGCCTGCTCGACGACCCCCTCGCCGACCCCGACGCCGTTGCCGAGCCCCACTGAGCTCGCCACGCCACGTCCAACTCCATCCTCGGTGCCGACGCCCGCTCCGACACCGCTCTTCAGCAACTCGCCCGACCCCGCGCTCGTGGCGCTCATCCCGACCGAGGTTGCCGGGCAGACGGTCGACATCCCCCCGATCACCGAGTTCTCGATCACTCCGGGAGATATCGGGGCGGTCTACGGGGAGATCGGGGACCGGTTCCGGTCAGTTCAGGTGGCATTCGTACTGCGGCCACGACTCTCCCTGTACGCCATGCGCGTCGATCCGCCGTTCCCCGCCACGTCAGCCCTCGAGCCGTACCTGGCAGAGGCTGGACGCTACGTGGGAATTGCCGGCCTGGTCCGCGAGCCATGGACGCTCGAGGCGATCGGCGACGACCTGGTCTGGGTACGACCCGAGGACGACGCGACTGCCGCCGGAACCTTCATCTACACCTGGGCGGCGGACCAGTTCGTGTTCCTGCTGATCGGCACCGATACGGCGCAGAACCTGGCGATGCTGGCCGCCCTTCCCGGTGAGGCGCCGCCCACACCGACCCCGGCACCATCGGGCTCGTCTGAGCCCAGCCAATCGGCCACTGGATCTCCCTCGCCGGGCTGAGCACCTCCGCCGACCGCTCTATCATCGGTGTGTGCTGACCCTGCCGGGACCGATCGTCTCCGTCGCGTGGCTACTCGAGCACGCGACGCACCGCGACCTGCGGATCGTGGACCTGCGCTGGTCGCTCACCGGCCCGCCCGGGCGTGATCGATACGCCGCGGGTCACATTCCCGCGGCGATCTTCCTGGATCTCGACCACGACATCAGCGCGCCACGAGGATCAGGCCCCGGCCGCCATCCGATCCCCGAGCCGACCCGGCTCGAGCAGGTGCTGTCGGAGCACGGAATTGGCGATGGGCACGCCGTGGTCGCGTACGACGATGCGGGAGGCACCGTGGCGTCGCGCCTGTGGTGGCTCTACGAGCACTTCGGCCACGAAGGGACGGCGGCGGTCCTGGATGGCGGTATTTCAGCCTGGACCGATGCCGGCGGAGCACTCACGGCGGCGCCGCCGAACCATGCACCTGCAACCTGGAGGGCGCGCGCTCAGCGAACCGACGACGTCGTGGACGCCGCGATCGTCGATGCGCGCCGGCACGACCCAGGCACGCTGCTGCTCGATGTGCGCGCGCTCGAACGCTATCGCGGCGAGGTCGAGCCGATCGATCCACGCGCCGGGCACATCCCCGGCGCGGTGAGTGCCCCGGCGGCGGGGAACCTCCAGCCAGATGGTCGCCTCCTGTCGCCCGAAGCGCTGGCGGACCGCTTCCGCGCACTCGGTGCGACGTACGACCGGCACGTGATCGCGTCGTGTGGGTCGGGGGTCAATGCGACGCAGACGATTCTGGCGATGCGGTTGGCGGGTATGGACGCGCAGCTGTACGAGGGGAGCTGGAGCGACTGGTCGTCCGACGCCACGCGGCCGGCCGCCATCGGGCCGGGCCCGGGAGGGGCTACGTGAGCGACGAGCGCGACGACTGGGCGCGCTGGGGCGACGCGGACGGCGACGAGAGCAGCTTCCGCAAGCGTGACCGCCTTGCGCGCCTGCTGGCCGTGGCATCGATCCTGTACAGCCGCGGGCACAGCGACGCCGGGGTTCCCGTCTCGGAGATCGCCAACCTGACCGGCATGACCACCCGCACCGTCTACCGGGATATCCGCGCTCTCGAGGACGAGCTGGGGATGCCGATCTTCCAGGCCGGCAAGGGCCGATACGGCATCGAGAAGAAGTACTTCCTGCCGCCGCTGCGCCTGTCGCTCCCCGAGGCGGTGGTCCTCTTTCTGGCCTCGCGGCTGATCGCCCGCTGGAGCGACGAATACGACCAGGCAGTCGTGAGCGCCTTCACCAAGCTCGCGGACCTGCTGCCACAGCCGATCGCGCGGCATGTTGCCGCCACGATGCTGGCGGTCGGTCGCGCCCGTCCCAATGAGCCGTTCGCCCGCAACTTCGCGCATGTCGCGCAAGCGTGGGCGGACGGCCGAGTCATCGAGTTCGAGTACGAAGCGAGCGGTGGGGAACGGCGACAGGCGCGGGTCCGGCCGTACTTCCTCGAGCCCGATGCGGCCGGTCGATCGGTCTACCTGATCGGCTTCGACGAGATCGTAGACGCGATGCGGACCTACAAGGTGGAGCGCATCCTGCGCTCGACGCTCACCGCGGACCGATACGACGTGCCGGTGGACTTCGACCCGGACCGATGGCTGGCACACTCGTGGGGGATCTGGTCGTCGGACACCACGGCCCCGCAGGCGGTCAGGCTGCGCTTCGAGGCCCCGGTGGCACAGCGCGTCAGGGAGTCGATCTGGCACCGATCGCAGCGAATCGACGACCTCCCCGACGGCCGGCTGGAGCTGACGGTGACCGTCGCGGGGATCGTGGAGATCCGGCCGTGGGTGCTCTCGTGGGGCGACGCGGTGGAGGTGCTCGAGCCGCCCGCGCTGCGCGAGGCCGTCGCCGCCGCGACCCGCGGTGCGGCGGCCCGCTACGCCGAGTGACGCAACCGGTGTATCCACTCGAACTCGAGCTGAAGTACCTGGCCCTCGATCCGGCGCCATTGCGAGCGCTGGCAGCGGTCTCCTCGCTCGGACCTGCCAGGTTGGGGCCGGTCAGCGTCGCGGACGAGCTGGACCGCTACCTCGATACCCCCGACCTGCGCCTGGCCACGGCGCGCTGGGCGTGCCGGGTGCGGACCCGCGGCGGGCGCACGAAGCTCTCCCTGAAGGGCCCTGCAGCCCACCGGCCGCAAGACGCGCTCCACCGCCGACCCGAGGTCGAGGGACCGGCCGGCCCCGGTTTGGACCCCGGCACGTGGCCGCCTTCGCCCGCGCGCGACCTGCTCGCGAGCCTGGCGGACGGACCGCCTTCGCAGCTCAGCCTGGTCGAGCGATTCAGCCTGGGGCAGCGGCGAACCGAGCGGGCCGTCTTTGCTGGCCATCGGCAGGTCGGGCTCCTGTCGCTCGACGAGGTGACGGTGCTCCGTGACGGTGCCGCCCGCGGGACGCTGTTCATGGTGGAACTGGAGCTCCGCGCGGACGAGGCGCCCGACCTTCGCCTGGTTGCGGACCTCGACGCGGGCCTTGCCGCCGTCGTCGGGCTCCAGCGGGACCCGCACACCAAGCTCGAGCATGCCCTGCTGATCCTCGGCGAGCGCGGCGGCACCGGCTGATCGGCCGGGGCGCTACTCGCCGAGCGGCAACCGCAGGATGAGTGCCAGCGTGGGACGCGGACGAGGCTCGGCCGGTGTGATCGGGGCGCGCAGCCAGGCGTCGCCAGCCGGTCCGGATCGGTATCGGGCTCCAAGATGGCGGGCAGACAGACCATTAACCCCCATCGAAGCCAGCGCCTCGGCCAGCAGGGTGCCATCACCGGGGTAGCCGCGCCCAACCATGGCGCGATCGCCGGGTTCGAGGATCGCCTCGAGCCACGCGCGCCGTACGCGGAAGGCGTTGAGCCGCACCGACTGCCCACCGGCCCACAGCAAGTCGCTCGCGACATACGCCGGGCGCCCGCGTCGGCCAAGCCCTGCCAGCCGCTGCCGCAGCAGATCGGCGTCGGGGCGGCCGTCGGCGTCCAGGATCACGAGCGTTCCGTCGAGCATCGTGCCGTCCTCGGCCAGTTGCGCCGGAAGCGTGGCGAGCTCGGGGAATGCCGCCTCGGCATCGGCCAGGCCGGCGACCTGCAGCCGCAGGACACCGCGCTCGCACGAGGCGATCGCCCGGGCTCCGGGCCACCACGCCTCGAAGAGGTAGTCGGGGGCGTCGAACGGAGACGCCACCTCGGTGGGCAGCATCGGCGAGAAGCGCGTCGGAAGACGGCGCGCCGGGGCGTCTCCCGTCGGCGCGCGGGGCGCAACCGGCAGCGGCAGCTGCTCGGCAGCCACGGCGCGGTGCTAGGCGGACCGGCGGCGGCGGGCCGGCCGCTGGTCGGCGTCGGCGGTCTCGGAAGGCGGCGTCATCCCTGCGTCGGCCGCCGGCTCGGTGGCGGCACTCCGTCGCGCCTCGCGGGCGGCGGCCACGCTGGCCTCCAGGGCGGCCATCAGGTCGCCGATCCTGGTCGGCTCGACGCGCTGGGTGGGCACCGGCTCCTCGCCGCCCACCTTGGCTTCGATCACCGACATCAGGGCCGCCCGATAGTCGTCACGGTAGTCGGCCGGTGAAAATTCGCCGGTCATCGACGCGATCAGCTGCTCAGCCATGGCCCGCTCGGCGGGCTTCACCGTGATCTCGGCGGTGGGAAGGTTCAACTCGGTGTGCGACCGAACTTCGTCCGGCCAGTGGAGGGTGGTCAGCAGCATCGTGGTGTCGTACGGGTTCAGCGCGGCGAGCTGCTCGCGATCCTTCAGCACGATCTTGCAGATGGCCGTCTTGCCCTGCTCGGCGAGCACCTGGCGGAGCAACTCGAAGGCCTTGGCACCCATCGGATCGGGCTCCAGGTAGTAGGCCTGCTTGACGAACTGTGCCTCGTGCGCCTCGCGCTTCGCGTCCACGAACATCTCGATCTCGATGGCGCGCACGGTCTTAAGCGGGACGGCGTCCATCTCCGCATCGGTCATCACCACGTAACGACCCTTGCTCCATTCGAAGCCGCGGACGGTGTCCGAGCGGGAGACCACCTCGTCGTGGTGCGGGCAGTAGATCTTCATCTGGATCCGATTCAGGCAGTCGGCATGCAGCATGTTGAAACCGATCGAGGTGCTCTCGGTCGCCAGGTAGAGCTTGACCGGGATCGTGACCAGCCCGAACTGGATCGCCCCGCGCCACATTGAGCGTGCCATGGCGGTGAAGGGTACACCGAGCGCGCAAACTGCCCGATCTCGACGAAAGAACACTCGGCCCGCAGGACCATCCCGCCATTGCCGCTGCGAGCCCGCCGCGGCGACACTCGCCGGGTGATGGCGTCAGGGGAGCTGCGGACCCTGTGGCCCGGTGGTGACCACCAGTGCCGCGACCTCGTCGCGCCCCTCGCGCAGCAGCCGATACCGATGTTCGACCGTCACGGCCCGCGACAGCATGGCGTTGACTGGGCAGTAGCTGGTCGCCGACAGCTCGATCGATCGGTGCAGCGCCTCCGGCTCAACGTCGCCCGCAACGCGATGCTCGACCACGATCCGCGTGTAGACCCGGGGATGCTCGTCGGAACGTTCGCCGGAGACGGCGATCTGGTAGCTCGTGGCGCGCTGCCGCTTCTTGCGAAGGATGCTTGCCACGTCCATCGACGTGCACCCGGCCAGCGCCGCCAGGATCGATTCGGTGGGGCCCGGCCCGCCCCTCGAGGTACCGGCGGCGGCCGAGTCAAGGGTGATCGTGAAGCCCGAGCCGGTGGCGGCATCGACCCGCGTCCCCTCGGCAGGATCCCCAAAAGTCGCGAGAACGATACTGGTTTCTGGCATGCGACGAATGTAGCAGGAGGAGCGCGATGCGTCTGATTCGGCCCATGGACACGCGACGCGCCGCCCGCAGCACGGTGATCCTCGCGCTGCTGATGCTCATCGTCGGCTGTACCGCCCTGGCGCTCATGTCGATCATCCCGACGTCGCGCCCGGCCCCGATCGCGCTGCTCGCGCTGTCGGCTGCGCTCGGTCTCGGGGTCGGCTGCGCCATCTCGCTGCGTGCCTTCTCGACCGGCAGGCGGCGAACCAAGGAGCGCGGCGATGACCTCGTGCGGCTGCTGGCTCCGGCGTTTGACGACAGCTACGTCCTGATCGTGTCCCCGCGGCTGCCCGGCGTTCCCGGTGACCTGGCCGCCCTGCTGGTAGGTCCGCCGGGGGTCCGCGCCCTCATCGCGCGCCGGTGGCACGGCAGCTACCGGGTACGAGGCCGCGGATGGGATTACGACACGCGGACCCGCGCCGGATGGGTACCGTGTATCACCAACCCGTCGTTCGACGCTCGAACCGTGGTGCAGGCAGTGACCCGCTGGGCAGGCATAACGCTCCCGGAGGCGCCGATCCCCGTTGCCGGGACGATCGCCTTCCCACGGCAGCACTCCCGGGTCGTCCTCGAAGAGCCCGACCTCGAGGTCGTCACCACCGACAACGCCCCGTGGTGGGCACAGCTGATCGGGCGCGTGCAGCGCATGGATGGGCAGCGCGTCGGGCGGTTCGTCGAAGCGGTCCTGGAGGCCGGCGAGGCCGAGTCACGCCGATCGTCACCGGCGCCCACGACCCAGAACGCCTGAGGGGTCAGCCCGCCTCGTCGCTCTCCCGTGGCTTCAGCCAGCGCTCGGCCGTCGCCGCATCGAGCACATCGGCCAGCAGCTGATCGGGCTGCTCGTCGTCGGTCACCAACAGCACGTGCGCCCGCTGCCGTTGAATCGCCACCGCGGCTGCCGTGCGCCCCAGCTCGGGGTACACGCCCGAGCTGATCGTTACCTCGGTCATCGGCAGGAAGCGTTCGCCGACGTTGAGCAACCCATCGGCCGGACGGCTCCCCTGCGGCACATGCACCGATCCAGTGAGGCGAAACGGGGGCAGCCCGATCTGCGCTCGAACGGCCCGCTTCTGGATGCGCATCTCCGGCCGAGCCACTCCGTCGGTCTCAGCGGCGTGGACGAAGAGAATCTCGTCCACGGTCACCAGCACCTGCTGCGCGGAGATGGTGGCGGTCGCGTCGGCGTACTCGCTCATCGTGGCCTGCTCGATCACCAGGTGCGTCGAGGCGATCTGGTTGACGATATCGGCGACACGCACGAAACGGGTCACCGTCTGGCCTGAGATCCGGTAGGCCGAGGTGTAGATGTCGACCGCAACCGAGCGGGTAGCCGAGACGGCGAACGGATCGGCAGCAAACGCGTTCATGGACCGATGCTACCAGCGCGGTGTGCCCGTCAGCCGCGCCGCTCCGCCTTCCAGACCTCTTCGATGGGCCACTGGCGCGCCCACTCGAGCGTCGCCAGGTTGGTGTAGGGATCGCGGTCAACCGCTGCGCGCCGCCGCCGCGCCTTCCAGACCTCTTCGCTGGGCCACTGGCGCGCCCACTCGAGCGTCGCCAGGTTGGTGTAGGGATCGCGGTCGACCGCTGCGCTCCACCGCCGCGCCGGGTACCACCGGATAGTACGCATGGTGCTACGTCTGAGCCGATTCCGCGCGCGCGCCCTGGTTTCGGCTCCCGATAATCACCATAGGTGCTAGATCGATTCGGTTTGAGGCTCGAATGAACCGATATGGCACGCACATAGCACGATGCGTGATATCGCGGTCGAGTCTCTACTCTCCGTCCGTCTCGCCGGTGGCGGTGATGCGCTCCATCTCGCCACCCGGCCCACCGGCCAGGAGGATCCGACCGCTCGCCTGCGCGCCGAAGAGCTTCTCGACGGTCGCCAGGTCGTCGATCTCGGCCGGGGTCTTGTCGTCGCGGATGCGAACGATCCGGGGGAAGCGCATGGCGAACCCGGAGTCATGTCGTGTCGAGCGCATGATCCGGTCGAAGGCGATCTCCACCACCACCTCCGGGACGACGGTCCGGTAGCGACCGTAGTCACGCAGCGTCGTCGCCTTGAAACGCTCCGTCATCGCCGCGATCTCGGCATCGGTCAGGCCGGTGTAGGCCTTGCCTATGGTCAGCAGCGACTCGGCGTCCGGCGAGCGCACTGCAAAGGTGTAGTCGGACAGGACGCCGCGCCGCTTGCCGTGCCCCCACTCGACGCCGACCACCACGCAATCAAGCGTGGCCAGCGCCTTCTTCAGCTTCAGCCAGCCGAGCCCGCGGCGCCCCGGCTGGTAGACCGAGTCGGGGTCCTTGACCATCAGGCCCTCGTTGCGGCGCTCACGGGCTTCGTCGAAGTGGCGCTCCACCTCCTGGGCCGATCTGGCCGCGGCGAGGTGCGAGAGGAGGAACCGGCCTTCGGTCAGCACCGGCAGACGGAGCGCCTCGAGCGCCGCCCGTCGCTCGCGCAGCGGTGCCTCCAGGAGGTCGCGACCGTCGAGGTGCAGGAGGTCGAAGGCGACCAGCACGACCGGCACCTCGGCGATCAGCTCGGCGCTCGGGGCCACGCGGCCGAGGCGCGTCTGCAGGCTGGCAAAGTCGAGCACTGATCCGGACCGATACGGAACGAGCTCCCCGTCGATCACCATGCTCTGGCGCAGCCCGGCGGCCGCCTTTGCGACCTCCGGAAACGAAACGGTGATCTCGTTGAGATCGCGGGAGAAGAGGCGCGGCGGCTTGGCGGCGATGAGGTGGAGCTGGGCGCGGATCCCGTCGTACTTGTCCTCGATCCACGCCTCGTCGCCGACCCGGCGCATCACCTCGTCGGCGTCGGCCACCGGCGTCGCGAGCATGAAGCGGATCGGCCGGCCGAGATGCAGGGTGGCAGCGGCGAGCCGATCGTCGCGGGCCAGGGCAGCCGCCTCTCCGGGCTCACCGAGCAGCATGTGCGCGCGACGCACCGCGTCGAGCGGACGTTCGAAGGCGGCAGCGATCGCCTCCTCCAGCAGCCCCTCCCGAAGGCCGATGCGCAGTTCGCGCGCCGCGATCCGCGCGACGTACCGCGCCTCTTCGGGCGACGCGCGTCCGAAGAGCAGCGTCATCTCCGCCACGCGCGCCTCGGTGGACGAGGTCTCGCTCATGGCCCGGAACGCGTCGCGGACCGCCGCAAGGGTCAGAGGCCGCTCCCCGGGCGTCGCGTTCGCCAGGAGTTCCGCGGCGGCGTCGCCGAAATCAGAGTGGCGCAGATAGGCGGCGCGCAGCGTATCGGTGTCGGCCTGCGCGGCGGCGCCCAGCGACTGCGACTGCTGAACCCAGCCAAGTCCCAGGCGGTCGGCCGCTCCCGGCAGCGGGCGTCCGGCGAAGAAGGTCACCGCCGCCTGAAGGTCATCGCGTGGCAATACCCGCAGATAGCCCGCCAGCGCGTCGCGTTTGGCCAGCTTGGATGTCGTCGCGGCGACCTCATCGGCGATGCGGGCGAACTCGGCGAAGGGTGCGGAGCGGACCATCTTCCGACGAGTCTACCGGCGTGTAGGATCGGCCTCATGCAGACCGCCGGCGTTCTGGGCGTCGACCCGCCGAGCCTGACCGTCGTCGAGGCGGAGGAGGTCGTTCGGACCACCTTCGGCGTCGCCGGCAGCGCCAGCCCGCTGGTCAGCGAGCGCGACCAGAACTTCCGCATCACTGATGCGACCCAACCGGCCTCACCGGGCTGGGTGCTGAAGGTCTCCAACGCCGGCGAGGAGCCGGAGGCGATCGCGATGGAAGTGGCGGCGGTGGAGCACGTGGCGCAGATCGACCCGTCGCTCCCCGTCCCGGTTGCGCTCCCGACGCTGGATGGCGGAGCGATCGGCCTGGTCAGCGGGGCCGACGGCGTCGCGCATCGGGTTCGCCTGCTGCCGGCCCTCCCCGGGCGGAACGTGGATGCGACCGAGCTCGACGATCGTTCGATCGAGCAGATCGGCGTCACCGTGGCGCGACTGGGCCGCGCCCTGCGTGGTTTCTTCCACCCCGCGGCCGGGCGCACCATCTGGTGGGACCTCAAGCACATCCCGGCCATGCGGGAGCATCACGCGCTGGTCGAGGACCCGGCGCGCCACGCGTTGCTGGCGCGAGCCATCGCGCGCTACGACAAGCGGGTCCTGCCGGTGTACGCGACGTTGCGTGCCCAGGTCATCCACGACGACGCCACGCTCGACAACCTTCTCCTCGACGAATCGGGGCAGGTCACCGGGATCATCGATTTCGGCGACATGGCGCACACCGCCCTGGTAGCCGACATCTCCGCGACGCTCCAATCGTTGCTGCGCGGCCGCGACGATATCTTCGAGGTCTCCACTGCCTTCCTGCGTGGATACGTGTCGGTGACGCCCCTTGAGGCGATCGAGGCCGATCTGCTGGGCGACCTGCTCGGCGCACGCATGGTGCAGACGATCCTGATCTCCGTGTGGCGGACGCGCCAGTACCCCGACAACGCCTACATCACCGGCTGGACCGATCCGGCCTGGCGGCTGCTCGAACAGCTGGAGGCGGTCGGCGTTGACGAGGCAGGGCGGCGACTGGCGGCCGCCGCACGACCGGGTTCGCTGGCCGTACCGGGATGGCGCGCCGCGGACACCGCCAAACTCATCGCGCGCCGGGGCCGCGTCCTGGGCAGCGCCCTCTCGCCGCTCACCTACCGCCGGCCGCTCCACCTGGTCCGCGGCGAGCGAAGCTGGCTCTTCGACACCGAGGGGCGCGGCTATCTCGATGCGTACAACAACGTGCCGGTGGTGGGACATTCGCACCCGCGGGTGGTCCAGGCGATCGCGCGTCAGGCGGCCACGCTGAATACCAACACCCGCTACCTGCACGAGGCGGCCATCGAGCTGGCCGAGCGTCTGGTTGCGAGCATGCCCGAGGGGCTCGACACGGTCATGTTCGTGAATTCCGGGAGCGAGGCGACCGACCTCGCGTGGCGGCTGGCGACGATCGTGAGCGGCGCGACCGGCGCGATTGTCAACGACTGGGCGTACCACGGCGTCAGCGCCGCGATTGCCGACCTCTCCCCGTCGGAATGGCCGCGCGGCGAGCAGCCGGCGCATGTGGAGACGATTCCGCCACCCGATGCGTATCGGGGTATCTACCGCGGCCTCGGCGACCCGGGTGAGCGAGCAGCGACTGAGCTCGATCTGGCGGTTGCCCGGCTCGCGGAACGTGGCCACGCGCCCGCCGCGCTCTACCTCGACACGCTCTTCACCTCGGATGGGATCTTCACACCGGGTTCCGCGCATCTGGCACCGATGCTGGGGCGTGCCCGCGCCGCCGGAGCGCTGCTGGTGGCCGACGAAGTGCAGGCGGGTCACGGGCGTGGTGGCGATGGGTTGTGGAGCTTTTCTGCGTGGGGCGTCAACCCCGACATCGTCACGCTGGGTAAGCCGATGGGCAACGGCCATCCGATCGCCGCGGTCATCACCCGAGCCGAGATCGTCGATCGGTTCGCCGCCGAGACCGAGTTCTTCAGCACCTTCGGCGGAAACCCCGTGGCCTGCGCTGCGGGGCTGGCGGTGCTCGATGTGTTGCAGGACGAGAACCTGCTGGAGAGCTCGCGCGCGGTTGGAGAGCGGCTGCGAGCCGCGCTGACCGATCTCGCACGACGCCACCCCGCCATCGGTGACGTCCGCGGGCGCGGCCTGATGACCGGGGTTGAACTGGTCAGCGATCCGGCGACACGCGAGCCGGCCGGGAACCTGGCGACGCAGGTCCGGGATGAGATGCGCGAGCACGGCGTCCTTATCGGCGCGACAGGCCGCCAGGGGAACGTGCTGAAGATCCGCCCGCCGCTGTGCGTCACGGACCAGGAGGCCGATCTGATCGTTGAGACCCTCGACCAGGTCCTGACGGCGGTCGGACGCACGCCTTGACGGGCCCCATCGGTCCATGCACGCTTGCGCCATGTTCAAGTGGCAGAAGCCGGTGACTGACCCGGAGATCGCGAAGCGCGTCCCGCCAGGGCAGGTGCTCACCGAGAAGTTCCCGGTCCTGCACTTCGGGCGCGTCCCGGAGTACCCCGACCTGTCGAGGTGGGAGTTCCGAGTCTTCGGCGACGTGGAGACGCAGTTCACCTTGAATTGGACCGAGTTCCGGCAGCTGCCCGTCAGCGAGACGACGCTCGACATCCACTGCGTGACGCGCTGGTCGAAGCTCGACACCACCTGGCAGGGGGTTGCGATGAGCCATATCGCCGAGGTGGCGCAACCGCGTCCCGGGGTGCGCTTCGTGATCTTCCACGCCGAGTACGGCTTCACCAGCAACGTCCCCCTGGAGGTCGCGCTCGATCCGGCGTCGCTGCTCGCCTGGAATTTCGACGGGAAACCGCTCGAGGCAGATCACGGCTACCCGCTGCGCGCGATCGTCCCCGGCCGCTACTTCTGGAAGAGCGCCAAGTGGCTGCGCGGTGTCGAGTTCAGCAGCGAGGATCGACCCGGCTTCTGGGAACGCAACGGCTATTCCAACTCGGCCGACCCCTGGCGCGAAGAGCGCTACTCGGACTTCTAGATGCATCCGTTCGCGCGCAACGTGGTGATCGGGGTGGTCGCGCTGCTGATCGCGGCCGCTCTGTCGGCGCTGGCGTTCGCGGGCGACGACTCCCGGCTGTCGGTGTTGGCGATGCTGGGAAGCTCGCTGATCGCCGCCGGGGTCGGCCTCTTCCTCTTCGCGCAGGGCTGGATCTGGTCGCAGCGGGCCTATCGCAGCCGGGGTGCCGGCATGGCGCTGGCGATCGCAGTGGGAGGCGGCGTGATGATCCTGCTCGCCGCGGTGGCCCTGGCCGGCGCGGCGGTCCTGGTCCTCCTCTTCTACCTGTAGCCACCGCCTGGCGGTCGCCACCGCAGAAGATCGCCGGGGCGGCGCCTTGTTAGGATGCGGCGGTCAGCGATCGTGTTGCACGCGCCCCCATCGTCTAGAGGCCTAGGACGCCACCCTTTCAAGGTGGAGATCACCGGTTCGAATCCGGTTGGGGGCACCACAGCCAGGCAGCGGCCGTCAGACGTGGTTGATCTCGACCCGGTCGCCGCAGTCGGGGCACCAAAGCAGGAGGAGCTTCGGGTCCTCCGGCACCGGGCGCCATGAGTAGACCATCTCCTCGGTGACCCGCTCGCCGCAATGCGGGCACTCTGCGCCGATCTCCAGCCACTGATCGCGCGGCACGTTCTGGCGGCCCACGACCTACGCCTCCCCCTCGCCAGATGGCGGTGCCGGCGGCTTCCAGCCTGGCTTGCCGACCGGGTTGGTGGGCGAGGCCG
>JBDSIN010000035.1:0-3524 GCA_039917955.1 Candidatus Limnocylindria bacterium | reverse complement strand
CTCGACCGGTGCGACGAGACGTGGGTCGTGCGCTGCGACCTCGACGACGCGCTGGCGCGCCTCGCTGCCCGCGGGATGGATGCCGATGCGGTCCGTGCCCGGCTCGCCAACCAGACGAGCCAGGAGTCGAAGATCGCCGCCGCCGACGTGGTGATCGACGGGTCGGTCACGGTCGCCGAGACGCGGCGGCAGGTCGAGCTCGCGTACGAAGCCCTGCTCGCGCGGGACGCCGGCTGAGGTACCGATGACGCCGGCCCTCCGGCCGGCCTCATCGGTATCGTAGCGGGGAAACCAACCTACGGGGCGGGGCTCTCGAGGACCGGCGGCCGCGGCACCGGGAAGTCAAACTCCTCGAGCAGCGAGTCGATGGTCGATCCGTCGGTGCTGGCGGTCCGCCCGTCCTCCTCGGGTCGCAGGGCCATCGTGAACTGACCGCCGGCCGCAACCAGCTCGGCGATCTTCTCGGCGGTGGCGAGGTCAGCGCGCAGGATGTAGATCGGCCCATTGCGCGACAGGATGCTGAGCATCTGGAGCGTCACCTTGGTCGACGGACCCGGAATGAACTCGACGGTCGTCAGCTGGGCCTCCTCGGCGGTCTGCCCGATCTCCGGGTTGATGGCCATGGTCACGATCAGGTCGACCCGCTGGCCAGCCACGAGCGTGCCGGCGACCGCGCGGTCGTCCGGGACGCTCACGCTCACCGCGCGGAGGTCGGGGCCGTTCGGGTCGTATTCCTGCCCGGGCTCGAGAATGGAGAAGGCCTGCCCCGAAGCGTTCGAGGCGAGCATGGTGCGGGTGACCATCTGCCCGGTCGAGATCGGGACGCCGCTGAGCCGGCCGAGCACCTCGTCGATGCGCGTGAAGGCGGACTCGTTGGTCGGGTCAGCCGGCACGCTGCGCGTCGCGACGTCGCCCTCCTCGATCGGCTTGCGTGGCGGGATCTCGCGGACCGCCACCACGACCTGCCGCATCTCCGCGGGACCCTGGGGCGCAAGGTTGCCGAAGCGCAGCACGACGAAGACGAGCCCGCCCACGATCAGCGCCACGATCAGGCCGACGCCGATGTAGAGCTTCGATCGCCGGCTGTGCCTGTCGTTGTATTCCAGTTCCACGACGAGTGGTCTCCTTCGCTCAGTTCCAGGGGATGAGCCGTGCGCGCTGGGCGCGGCGCAGGGCCTGGTCGTTGGCGTCGGCATACACGCCGCTCACCGCGCGACCCGAGATTGCGTTGGCGTCGAGACCGGTCACCTCGAAGACGGCGAAGCCGATGACGTCCACGTATGAGCCCCCGGCCGCCGTGGTCGCCACCGTGAAGGTGATCGGCTGGAGGTGGGTCACCGGCTGGCCACCTCCGTTCGTCCCGGTGCCGCGGATGTCGAAGCGGTAGCAGCCCGCCGCCAACCCGACCGAGCTGATGGTGAGCGTGGAGAGCGCTCCCGATCCGCTGGCGGTGGGGGTCACGCCGCCGGCGCTGAAGGTGATCTGCCCGGCGCCGATGGTCGCCGGCGCCAGGCTGCAGTCGGTGAAGCTCCCGGTGTCGACGGTGAGCGCGACCACGGTCCCGGTCGCGCCCCACTTGGTAAGGCTGGCGCTCGTCGTCGAGACGTAGATCGGCAGGCTGACCGTTCCGCCCATCGAGGCGGCCGATCCGCTGGTGGTGGAGTTGGCCAAGCTGAAGTCACGGATGGGCGCGCCGGCCAGGCTGACCTTGACCGGCACCGGGTAGCGGCGGGTCTGGAAGTACGGGTTGCCTGAGTGGCCTTCCAGCCAGACGGTGTAGATGCCGGCCGGGACGGTGTTGGTCTCGATACCGCTCATGCCCACGGTGGTGCCGTTCTTGGCGGGGATGAAGACGTCGGTCGACCAGGTGGGCTGGTTCATGTCGCCCGCCGCGGGCGGCGTGACCGGCGGGGCCGGCAGGATGTCGTAGGCCGGGTAGCCCGCCGCGGCCGCGTTGGCATCGCCGTGGAGGTGCAGCGTCACGGTGCTGTTGAAGGCGTCGTTGCGCGAGACGCTGAAGTTGGGCCCGCTCACCGAAGACGAGGTGGTGGGATCAACGGTGATCGCCGAAGGTGGGCTGATGGCGAAGTCGGGGATCTGCATGACTGTCCCGTTGTAGAGGGCCAACAGGAGTCGGTCGCCGACGGCGTAGACGTCATCGAAATTGCCGACCACCATTGCGGTGTCATTGCCGGAGAGCACCGCCACCTGGTCATTCGGGTCCGCCGGCTGCATGACCGGCGGGAACATGGGTCCCAGATACCCGCTGATCAGGTACGCGCCCTCCTTGTCCTTGAGCGTGTTCTGGCTGGTGCCGGGCGTGACGCCGTTGTAATAGACCCGCGAGGTCGTGTTCTGGAAGTTGCGGATGTCGAGCGCCACGAAACCGCGGAACGAGGCGTCGTTGGAGGCCTTGCTGTTCGGGCCATACAGGGCGAAGGTCAGGCCCGGCTCCCCCTCGCTGGCGGGCGTGCGACCGTCGTATCCAAGGACGCTGAACGCGTCTAGCTGGCCGTTGCCGCTGGTCGCTGCGGTCGCGGTGAAGTCCACGAATCCGGCTCCCGGTCCCGGGGAATTCTCATAGCGGCGGGCGACAATGGGGATGACGGGGCCGCCCTGCAGCTGGCACCGCGCCCGGCCACCGGTATCGAGCGTCAGCACGCCCACGACCCGGGCGAGCGCCGTCTCCATGGTCGATGCGATGGCCACTCGCACGCTGGTCGAGGAGACGATGATCCCCGACCTCAGGTAGGCGGGGTCTCCGGTGCGCCCGTCGTCGTAGACGCGCGCATCGTCCGGGGCGATGCTGGCGGTCGCGCCGGCCGGCGAACCCTCCAGGTTCACCTCGGCAATCGTCCGCGCCGCCGCCGCCGCGGCGTTATCGGTCTCGCCGTCGATGAGTGCCCGGCAGGCGGCCAGCGCTCCGGCGTCGGCGGCAGTCTGCACGTGTCGCTGTTCCGCGTTCTGGCGCCCGAAATCGACGGCGATCCCGGCGAATGCGAGCAGCAGCACGATCACCAGCGCGACCAGGATGAGCACCTGGCCGTGCGGCACCTGGCGCATCAGTTGAGGACCATCGTGGCGGCCACGCGCTGGGCGAAGCGGCCGTTCCCGTCGGTCGACAGGAAGCCGCCGACCAGCGGAACGATGATGTCGGAGTGGTAGACGAGCTCGACGCGGAGCAGGCAGCCCTCGCGCGTGTCGGGCGCGCAGATCGTGGCGCTGTTGCCGCTGTCGGGGCACGGGTCGTTGGGCTGGCCCATGCTGGCGCAGTAGGAGATGGTCAGGTCGCCGTTGACCTGCGTGTCGCCCACCGGGGTGGGGCAGGCGTCGCCACTCAGCGTGACGGTGAAGCGTGGCGCGGAGGTCGTCAGCATGCCGAACGCATTTGTCGCCGCCTCCACGATCGCCCCGCAGCGCGCGGCGTCGTTCCACGCCTTGGTATGGCTTCGGTCGTAGACGTAGATCGTCCCGGTGCGTGCGCCCTCGCGGGCGGCGTTGGTGAGCGTGACATTGGCGCCGAA
>JBDSIN010000034.1:0-3532 GCA_039917955.1 Candidatus Limnocylindria bacterium | reverse complement strand
GAGCTCGGGGAGGGGGAGGGCGCCGTGCGCCTGGCCGGCTCCACGTCCCGCGGACATCCGCGGCTGGCGAGCCTGGACGGCTTCGAGACCGACGCCGATCTGGCCGGCACGATCCTCATCACCCGGCACCGTGACCAGCCTGGAATCGTGGGCGCCGTTGGCACCGCACTTGCCGAAGCCGGGGTCAACATCTCGTCGCTGGAACTCTCACGGCTGTCGGTCGCCGGCGAGGCGCTGATGTTCGTCAGCGTTGACCAGGCCGTGTCGGCGGGGCTGCTCGAGCGGCTGGCGGCCGTGCCGGGGATGATTGAGGTGCGGGTCGTGGAGCTGCCGGCGCTTTAGTCGGCGGGGCGGTGGGCCGGGCCCGCGGGGACCATTCGCTGCCGTCAGCACCTTTCGTGCAGCGCGACTGCACAGTTGCACAGCCGCACAGTTGCGTGAATGCCTCTGACGGAGGCGACAGTCGGCCGGACTCCCTTCATGGGCCTCCGCGTCAGCACCTTTCGTGCAGCGCGACTGCACAGTTGCACAGCCGCAGAGTTGCGTGAATGCCTCTGACGGGAGCGAGGGCCGGCTCGGACTCCCTCCTACTCGGGAGACGCTGCGGAGGGCGGCGGCTCATCGGAGCTCCACGGCGGCGACAGGCCCTCCCAGAAGCCGGACGGAACCGCCGCATACTCCTCGAGAAACTGCCGCACCATCTGGTTCACGCTCGTCCCGGAGCGCAGGGCGCGCATGCGCGCCCACAGCACGACGTCCGGGTCGATGCGAAGGGTCAGCGTTGAGTCGGGGAGTCGCCTGCCCATCCCGCCAGCATGGGCCCAGGGCCTTATCGCGCCGTTACCCAGTGCTCGCCGGCCCGTATCATCAGCGGGTGAGCAGCAAGCCGTTCGCCTCGTCGACGGATCTCAAGGAAAAGACGGCCACCCTGGAGAAGCTCGCCGAAGGGGTCTACGCCTACACCGCGGAGGGCGACCCCAATGTCGGCTGCATCGTTGGGACCGATGCGCTGCTCGCCATCGAGGCGCGCGCCACTCCCCTGATGGCACAGCGCTGGATCGACGTCATCCGAACCTTTACCGATCTGCCGTTCCGCGACCTGGTGCTGACTCACTATCACGCGGTGCGCGTGCTCGGCGCCGCGGCCTTCCACGCTCCCAAGATCATCGCGCACGCCAACACGGCGGCATGGATCGAGGAGCGCGGAGCGGAGGATTGGGCCAGCGAGGCGGCGAGGATGCCGCGTCTCTTCGCCGGCGCCGAGACGGTCCCCGGCCTGACCCGTCCCACCCACACCTTCACCGATGTGCTGGAGATGGAGGTCGGCGGCCGCGCGGTCGAGCTGCGCTACCTTGGGAGGGGCCACACGGCCGGCGACATCGTGGTCTGGCTGCCCGACGAGCGCATCTGCTTCGCCGGGGACCTCGTCGAAGCGCAGGCGGCTCCCTACATGGGTGACGCGCACATCGGGGAGTGGCGCAGCACGACGCTGGACGCCGTGGCGGCGCTCGGTGCGAAGCAGTTGGTCGGCGGCCGCGGCCCGGTTGTTCGGGGAGCATCGGCCGTCAAGCGGGCGATCGACGACACCCGCGCCTTCCTCTCGGCAGTGCTGGACGGCACACGGGCGGTGAGGGATGCCGGCGGCACGCCGGCCGAGGCGTATCGGTCCACCCGCGAAGCGCTCGAACCGCGGTACGGTCGGTTCCCGATCTTCGAGCACACGATGCCGTTCAACGTGCAGCGGGCGTGGGATGAACTCGACGGCATTGACCACCCGAGGATCTGGACGGTGGAGCGAGACCGTGCCGTCTGGGATGAGCTGACCGGCTAACTTCACTAGCCCCTATCATCGGCCCGTGCCCGCGGGAACGCAGAGCCGCTTCGACGCCGGGGTGGGAGTGGTCGGCGCTGGCCCGGTAGGGATGACGCTCGCCGGGCGGCTGGCGCAGCAGGGTGTATCGGTCGTCCTCCTCGAGCAGCACCCGCGCCACACCGGCGAGGGGAGCAAGGCGCTCTGCATGCAGCGCGAGACGCTCGAGACGTGGGCGCGCCTGGGGGTAGGGGAGGCGGTCGCCGAACGCGGCGTCCAATGGGACGTCGGCCGGACCTACTTCCGCAATCGCGAACTCTTCGCCATTCGCCTTCCCGGGGCGGGCGATGAGCACTTTCCGCCGTTCGTCAACATCAACCAGACCGAGGTCGAGGAGATGCTCCTCGCGCGTCTGGGCGACCTCCCGGAGGCGGACCTGCGCTGGAGCCATCGCGTCACCGCCGTGGCGCAGGATCGCGACGGCGTCACCGTTGCGTCCGACACGCCGGACGGGCCGGCCTCCGTGCGCGTCCGCTACCTGGTGGCAGCCGATGGAGCCCACTCATCGGTCCGTCACCTGCTCGGGATGGGGTTCCCCGGGCACTCGCACCCCGACCTGTTCCTGATCTGCGACATCCGCGCCAGGCTGCCCTTCCCGCGCGAGCGGCGCTTCTTCTTCGACCCGCCGTGGAATCCTGGTCGCCAGGTCCTTATTCATCCCCAGCCCGATGATGTCTGGCGGATCGACTGGCAGGTTCCCTCCGGGACCGATCTCGATGCTGAACGCACCAGCGGCAGGCTCGATCGCCGAATCCGCGCCGTGATCGGTCCGTCAACCGAGTACGAGCTGGTCTGGGCGACCGCCTACCGATTCCATCAGCGCCTGGTGGACCGATTCCGGATCGGCCGCGTCTTCCTGGCGGGGGACGCCGCCCACCAGGTGAGCCCGTTTGGCGCGCGCGGCCTCAACTCCGGGGCCGACGACGCCGAGAACCTCGCCTGGAAGTTGGCCGCGGTGGTCGCCGGCCGAGCGCCCGATGCCCTGCTGGAAAGTTACGGACACGAACGACGCGCGGCGGCGCTGGAGAACCTGGCCGTCACCGACGCCACCATGCGCTTCATGGTCCCGCGCGGGCCGATCGCGCGGGCGGCACGCAACGCCATCCTGCGGGGGAGCGTTCGCATGAAGCGGCTGCGGCGAAATGTGAACTCCGGTCGCCTGGCGCAACCCTTCAGCTATGCCGCCTCGCCGATCATCGCCGCCCCGACAGACGATCCTCGGCTTCCCGTTCACGGGGCGGTGGCGCCCGATGCGCGGTGCACGGCGCTGAGCGCCGAGGCACCGGTGAGCCGCCTGCGCGATCTGTTCGGGGCCGGCTTCGTGGGGCTCCTCGTGCTCGACGACCCGCAGGAGGCAGCGCATGCCGCCATCCGCGCTTCCCGACTGGCGTGGTCGTCCGGCTGCCAGGTCGCGGTGCTGGGGGCGACCGGTGCGCTGGCCGGCGTCACCGTCCTCACCGATGAACACGGCGAGATCCGGCGCGCCTACGGGGCGGCCGGACCTCGCGCCTTCCTCATCCGCCCCGACGGACACCTTGTCGGCAGCGTCCCCCTCCCCACGCCCGACGCGGTCGAGGCACTGTGCGCCCTCCAGGCACGCGCCCTGGGCGGCTGAACCGGACCGCTGCTACGGCACGGTCACCGTCAGCGTCCAGGGACCGG
>JBDSIN010000033.1:0-4451 GCA_039917955.1 Candidatus Limnocylindria bacterium | reverse complement strand
AGGGACGCTCGACCGATTACGCATCGGACCTGGCCAAGGGTTTTGACGTTCCGATCATCCACGTCAACGCCGACGATCCCGAGGCCTGTCTGGCCGCCGCGCGCCTGGCGATGATGTACCGCGAGCGCTTCCACGGCGACGTGGTGATCGACCTCGTCGGTTACCGCCGATATGGGCACAACGAGGGCGACGAGCCGGCCTACACGCAGCCGCAGATGGCCGCCGCCATCGCTGAGCACCCCAGGGTTCGCGAGCTCTACGCCGCCACCCTGGTGGGGGCCGGAATCGTATCGAACGACGAGGCGAACGAGTGGGTGATGCTGTTCGCCCACGATCTCGCCGAGCGGCAGGCGGTCGTGCGGCGCAGCCACGCCGAACCACAGCTCGACCGCGGCGCCGAAGCGATCGATCCGGAAGAGGCGCCCGACCCGGTGACCGCCGTGGACGCGGCACTCCTGCGCGAACTGAACGCGGAGCTGAACCGCTGGCCGGAAGGCTTCGAAGTCAACGCCAGGCTCGCCAAGCAGCTCGAGAGGCGCCGCAATGCCCTCGACGAAGGCGACGGGCGGGTCGAGTGGGCCCAGGCCGAGGCGCTGGCATTCGCCTCGCTGCTGACCGAGGGCACGCCGATCCGTCTCACCGGCCAGGACACGGTGCGCGGCACCTTCAGTCAGCGACACCTCGTCCTGCACGACGCCGCGAGCGGTGCGGTGCACGCCCCCATCCAGCGGCTGACCCGCGCGCAGGCCAGCTTTGAGATGCACAACAGCCCCTTAAGCGAGTACGCGTGCTTGGGCTTCGAGTACGGCTACGCGGTCACCGCGCCCGAGACGCTGGTCCTCTGGGAGGCGCAGTACGGCGATTTCGCCAACGGGGCCGAGATCATCATCGACCAGTTCGTGATCGCGGGACTCGCAAAGTGGCGGCAGACCTCCCGGCTGACGCTGCTGCTCCCCCACGGATACGAGGGATCAGGCCCCGAGCACTCTTCCGCCCGCCTCGAGCGCTTCCTGGCCCTCGGAGCGGAGGGGAACATCCGCGTCGTCTACCCGACCACCGCCGCGCAGTACTTCCACCTGCTCCGCCGGCAGGGACGCCACGCCGACCTTCGGCCGATGGTGGTGATGACCCCCAAGTCGCTGCTGCGCCTGCCCGAGGCATCGTCGCCGCTCGAGGACCTGTCAGACGGCGCCTTCGCATCGGTGCTCGACGATCCAGCGATGGGCGGACGCGACCCGTCGGAGGTGCGCTACGTGATTATGTGCAGCGGCAAGATCTACTTCGACATGGCGCTCTCCCCCGAGCGGGCCGCTCGGGCGGACCTTGCCATGGTGCGCTGCGAGCGGCTCTACCCGTTCCCGTCCGATGAGCTGGCGGCCGTCCTGGCCCGCTACCCGAACATCGAGAAGGTCGCCTGGGTGCAGGAGGAGCCGCGCAACATGGGCGCGCGCAAGTTCGTCCTTCCCAAGATCCGCCACCTCGTCCCGTTCCGGATTCCGTTGGGCGACATCAGCCGCCCCGAGCGCTCCCGCCCGGCGGAGGGCTACCCGGCCACCCACGCAGCCGAGCAGGCACGAATCGTCCGCGACGCGCTGGCCGGCTAGGCCCGATGCCGCCACACAGCGACCTCCCCCTCCTGGAGCGCTACCGAGACCTCCTCGCACGTCCCGCTGAGGCGTTTCCGGTCTCACTCGGAGAGGGCTCCACGCCGATGATTCATGCGCGGCGGCTCGGTGCCGAACTGGGTCTGGATCGCCTCTACCTGAAGTTCGAGGGGACGAATCCGACCGGCTCGTTCAAGGACCGGGGCATGGTCCTCGCCGTGAACCGAGCCGTGGCCGGCGGTGCCGTGGCGGTGATCTGCGCCTCGACCGGCAACACCTCGGCCTCTGCCGCCGCTTACGCCGCCGCGGCCGGGATCCCCTGCTTTGTCGTGCTGCCGGCCGGAAAGGTGGCCCGCGGCAAGCTGGCCCAGGCGCTCGCCGCCGGGGCGCGACTGATCGCCGTGGAGGGCAACTTCGACGCGGCGCTCGAGGCTGTGCGCGAGATCGGAGAGTCCGGCCAAGCGGTGGTTGTCAACTCGATCAACCCCGATCGGCTGGCCGGCCAGCAGACCGGCGCCTTCGAGATCGTCGACGCGCTCGGCGCCGCTCCTGACGCGGTGGCGCTGCCGGTCGGCAACGCCGGCAACATCACCGCCTACTGGGCCGGCTTCACCCGCTACGCGGAGGCGGGCATGACTGATCAACGTCGCCCACGGATGCTCGGCTTCCAGGCCGACGGCGCTGCCCCCATCGTGCGTGGTGCTCCGGTGGCTGCCCCTGAGACGGTAGCGACCGCCATCCGCATCGGCAATCCCGCCTCGTGGGCAGGGGCCGTGACGGCCCGCGACGAGTCCGGCGGACTGATCGAGTCGGTCAGCGACGAGGCGATCCTGGCGATGCAGTCGCGAATCGCGCGCTCGGAGGGAATCTTCTGCGAGCCCGCATCGGCCGCGGGCGTGGCCGGCGTCGCGAGGCTGGCCGCGGACGGGCGACTGCATCGGCCAGAGGTGGTGGTGTGCATCCTGACCGGCCACGGCCTGAAGGACCCCGACATCTTCGGGACGGACGCAGTCGCGGTCACCGTCCCGGCCGACGCTGCGGCGATTCGCGAGGCGATGCGCCGCTAGCCGAGTCGCCCGTATTTGCGCATCACTTCGACCAGGCGGTCGTGGGGGATGGCATGGAAGGTGATCCCGTCACGCCCGGTCATCGTCTCGGCGGCGACCATGGCATTGACGACCGCCTCCTCGGTCGCCTCGATGGTCGCCCAGTAGAGCGAATCCAGCTGATCGTCGTTCAGCATGCTGAGCGGGAAGGTGCGAGGGGCTCCCTCGTGCTCCTCGGGGCGCAGGCCGCGGTTGCCGGTGGCGAAAGCCAGGAAGATGTCGCCGCTGTCGTGCTCGCCGCCACCACCGCCGCGTGCCACGCCCAGCGATGAGCGCTGCGCCAGGCGACGGCACTGGTGCGGCAGCAGCGGCGCATCGGTGGCCACGATGGCGATGATCGATCCGGCGTCGGGTGCCGGAACGTCCGGCCCGGGAATCTCGGCCTGGGGGATCTCCCGACCGACCGGCACTCCGTCGATCGCCAGGTGCGCGCGCCGCCCGTGGTTGGCCTGCACCAGCACACCCACCGTGTAGCCGCCTTCGGCCCCTGCCACGCGCCGGGATGCCGTCCCGATCCCGGCCTTGAAGGCGAAGCACTTCATCCCCGTCCCGGCGCCCACGTTGCCCTCCGCCACCGGGCCGGCAGCAGCCGCCTCCAGCGCGGCGAGGACGTGTTCGGGACGTACGTGCTGCCCGTCGACGTCGTTGAGGTAGCCGTCCCAGGTCTCACCGACCACCGGCAACGACCAGCGGCCCGAGGCGGGCCGCCGCTGCACACTGGCAGCCACCAGCGCGTCGCGCACCACGCCGACGCTGTGCGTGTTGGTGAGGGCGATCGGGCTGGTCAGCATCCCCGATTCGCGGACCCACTCCAGCCCGGTCATCTCGCCGTTCCCGTTGAGCGTGTGGCTGCCGGCGAAGCGCGGCTCGCGCCCGGGGTCGCCCTGGCTCGGCAGGATCACCGTCACGCCGGTGCGGATCGGGCCATGACCGACCACCAGCGGTCCGTCGCCGGAGATCAGGGTCGTATGACCGACACGCACGCCGGGCACATCCGTGATGGCGTTGTGTTCACCGGGCGGCAGGGTGCCGATCACGATCCCCAGGTCGCGCGCTCGCATCGGTCTCATGGACCGATCATGACACGCCGCCTTCCGGGTGCGTCTCGCCGCTGGTACCCTGCCTCGCGTGTCTGAGCCCACCGCGAGCGACCCACGACGGCGCTGCGACTGGAGCGTCGGCGATCCCCTCTACGAGGCCTACCACGACACTGAATGGGGCGTCCCGCTCCACGATGATCGCCGCCTCTTCGAGCTGCTCAACCTGGAGGGGGCACAGGCCGGGCTGGCCTGGATCACCATTCTGCGCAAGCGAGACGGGTATCGGCGTGCCTTCGATGGCTGGGATCCCGCGGTGATCGCCGGCTATGGCGAGGCGGACACGGCGCGACTGTTGGCTGACGCGGGGATCGTGCGTAACCGCGCCAAGGTGCGCGCCACCATCGGCAATGCGCAGGCCTACCTTCGCCTGACCGATGCGCCGGGCGCCTTCGACCGATACCTGTGGTCGTTCGTTGACGGGAGCCCGCTCCAGAACCGATTCCGAACCCTTGCCGAGATCCCCGCGCAGACCGATCTGTCGCGCACCCTGTCACAGGACCTGCGGCAGCGAGGGTTCGGATTCGTCGGGCCGACCATCGTGTACGCCTTCATGCAGTCGGCGGGCCTCGTGAATGACCACACCACCGACTGCTTCCGTCATGCCGCGCTGGTGAGCGCCTGAGCCGGCGGCCCGCTGAGCG
>JBDSIN010000032.1:0-3852 GCA_039917955.1 Candidatus Limnocylindria bacterium | reverse complement strand
CAAAATCCGCCGGCGTTTCCGTGTCTCAGATCGTTGATCGCGAGCCGTTCGCCTCCCGCGCGGCCGTCGCATGAACCCGATTCGGAGGATCCATGGAGCTCCAGCTCATACTCTGGGTGATCCCGGCGGCAGGGATCGCAGCCATCGCCTTTGCCCTCTACCTCGCCTGGGACGTCCTGCGCGCCGATACCGGCACGCCCGCCATGCAGGAGATCGCCGACATCATCCTCGAGGGCGCCGTGGCGTTCATCAGGCGCCAATACCGCACCATCGGCCTGCTCGCCATCGGCGGCGCGGTGCTGATCGGGCTGGTGATCGCCCTGGTCGAGGGCAAGGAGGTCGCCGATACGAGCATCTTCGGGCCAGACCTGGGGATCCGGACCGGGGTTGCCTTCCTCGTCGGCGCGGCCTGCTCGATGGCGTCGGGCATCATCGGCATGTACATCAGCGTCAAGGCGAACCTGCGCACCGCGGCGGCTGCACAGAGCAGCCTCGTCCGAGCGGTGCAGATGGCGATGCGCGGTGGCGCCGTGTCGGGCTTCCTGGTGGTCGCCCTCTCGCTGCTCGGCGTGTACTCGATCTTCGCGCTGTACGGCGGGTTCACGCACCCTGAGCAGGCACCCTTCCTGATCGTCGGCTTCGGCTTCGGGGCCAGCTTCGTGGCCCTCTTTGCCCAGCTGGGAGGCGGGATCTACACCAAGGCCGCCGATGTCGGAGCCGACCTGGTCGGCAAGATCGAGGCGGGCATCCCCGAGGATGACCCACGCAACGCCGGGGTCGTGGCCGACCTCGTGGGCGATAACGTCGGCGACTGCGCCGGCCGCGGCGCCGATCTCTTCGAATCCACCGCGGCCGAGAACATCGGCGCCATGATCCTTGGCGTGGCGGTCTGGCGCGTCGCCACCGAGCTCGGCTGGCCGAACCCCGAGGCGTGGATCTTCTTCCCACTGGTGGTGCGCGCCTTTGGTCTGTTCGCCACCATCGTGGCCATCTTCTTCGTCCGCGGCCGCGAGGACGAGGACCCCATGAACATGCTCAACCGCGGCTACTGGGTGACCACCATCCTGTCGATCGGTGGCCTGGCGCTGACCACCTCGCAGATGATGAACACGCCCGGCACGGTCGGCGCCAACGGCATTGCGCCGTGGGTCTGGTTCTTCGGGGCCGGGCTGGTCGGACTCGCCACCAGCGTGGCATTCGTGTACATCACGCAGTACTACACCGCCGGCGCCTGGCGCCCGGTCAAGGAGATCGCCGAGGCGAGCAAGACCGGTCCGGCGACGAACATCATCTCGGGCACCGCGGTCGGCTTCGAGACGACCGCCGTCACCGCCATCACCATCAGCCTCGCCCTCTTTGCCAGCCATTGGCTCGGCGAGCAGGCGCTGCCGGACGGAGGCATCTTCGGCACCGCGGTGGCGACCATGGGGATGCTCATGACCACCGCCTACATCCTCGCCATGGATACCTTCGGCCCGATCACCGACAACGCGGGCGGGATCGCCCAGTTCAGCAAGGCCGAGGGCAAGGCCCGGGAGATCACTGATCGCCTCGATGCGGTCGGCAACACCACCAAGGCGCTGACCAAGGGATACGCCATCGCGTCGGCCTCGCTGGCCGCCTTCCTGCTCTTCTCCGCCTACATCGACAAGGTGAACCTGATCCAGACCAACCGCGGTCGGCCGGATCTCATGATCACCTCGGTCAACCTGGCCGATGTCAATGTCTTCATCGCCGCACTGATCGGCGCCATGCTCGTCTACTTCTTCAGCAGCCTGGCGATTCGTGCGGTCGGCACGGCGGCGCAGGCGATCATCGTCGAGGTGCGACGGCAGTTCCGCGAGATGCCCGGCATCATGGACTACACCCAACGCCCCGACTACGCGCGCGTGGTCGACATAACCACCCGCTCGGCGTTGCGGCAGATGATCCTGCCCGGCGTGGTGGCGGTCGCCACCCCGATCATCGTCGGCCTCCTGCTTCGCCAGGAGGCGGTCGCCGGGCTGCTCATGGTCGGCACCATCTCCGGCGTGCTGCTGGCGACCGTCCTGAACAACGGCGGTGGAGCCTGGGACAACGCCAAGAAGTACATCGAGGCGGGCCACCTGACCGATGATGCCGGCAACGTGCTCGGCAAGGGGACCGATGCCCACGCGGCAGCGGTCGTGGGCGATACGGTCGGTGATCCGTTCAAGGACACGGCTGGCCCGTCGCTGCATGTGCTCGTCAAGCTCCTCGCCACCATCAGCCTGGTGCTCGCGCCGCTCTTCATTCGGTAGGCGCCGTTACCCCCCGGGAGGGTCATGGAACTCGTCCTTCAGGCGATCGTGATCGGCATCCTGCAGGGGCTGACCGAGTTCATTCCGGTCAGCTCAAGCGCCCACCTCGAGCTCGCTCCGTGGATCGCCGGTTGGCAGACCGATGGGCTGACCGGCAGCCTGGCCTTCGACGTGTTCCTGCACCTCGGCACGCTGGTGGCGCTGCTCGTCTACTTCGCCCGCGATTGGGTCGCCCTGGTCCGCGCTGGCGTCGCGAGCGTGCGCGAGCGGCGGATCGGGGCCGATCCGCAGCGCCGACTGGCCTGGTTCCTGCTCGTGGCCACGGTGCCTGCCGCGCTCATCGGCTTCGCGGGCGAGGGCTGGATCGAGTCGGTGCTCCACGGGGACACCGACGGAGTGCGCCTGGCGATCGCCGGCTTCGTTGTGCTCGGAGCTGCCGGACTGTGGCTGGCGGATCGGCTCGGCTCGCGGCGGCGTGAGATCGATGGTCTCGACGCGAGGAGCGCCCTGGCGATCGGTCTCTCCCAGGCGCTCGCCCTGTTTCCGGGGATCAGCCGCTCCGGGGCGACCATCAGTGCTGGCCTGGCGCTCGGCCTGACGCGCGAGAGCGCGGCGCGCTTCAGCTTCCTGCTGGCGACGCCAATCACGTTGGGTGCCGGGCTGTACGGCTCGCGCAAGTTGCTTGTCGAGACGCACACGCCGATCGAGTGGCTGGCCATCGCTGCCGGCTTCGGTGCCGCCGCCATCTCCGGGATGCTGGCGATCGGCTTCCTGCTCGCCTGGCTGCGCAGCCGCTCGGTGACCGTCTTCAGCCTGTATCGGATCGCGTTCGCCGGACTGATCGTCGGACTGGTGCTCGCCGGGCGCTGATCGCGGCCCGTTTCTTTGACAGGCTCAGCCGCCCGGCCTACAATCGCGCGGCGCCGGACCCCACGCTCTCAGCGCAGGATCGGCGGCCGAGCCGCCCGGCCAAGGCGAGCTCCAGGGACGTCGGCCAGCCGGCGCAGCCTGGAGCGCTTTTCATTACCGGTGCGATGAACAACAAGCCTGTCTACCTGACCGCCGAGGGGCAAGCCAAGCTCCAGGCCGAACTGACCGAATTGATCACCGTCGAGCGCCCACGCGTTGCGGCGCGGATCCATGATGCCAAGCTCGACGGCGACATCAGCGAGAACGCCGAGTACGAGGACGCCAAGCAGGAGCAGTCGTTCCTGGAGGGGCGCATCGCCACGCTCGAGGTTCAGCTGCGCAACGCCGAGGTGATCGAGCCGGCCAATGGGGACCGCGTCGGGATCGGTGCCAAGGTCGTCATCAAGGGACCTGACGGCACCGAGAAGTTCACCGTCGTCGGTTCGGCCGAGGCTGCGCCGAGCGCCGGCCGGATCAGCAACGAGTCGCCGGTCGGGGTCGCGCTGATGGGTCACAAGAAGGGCGACAAGGTCATCGTGCAAGCGCCGGCCGGGCCGGTCACCTTCACGATCGTCAGCATCAACTAGCCCGCGAACGCCGTGTTCTGGGCCGACGAGCTCGCGGAACGCGTCTCCGGTCCCCAGGTCATCAACGACTCGAAGAC
>JBDSIN010000031.1:0-8099 GCA_039917955.1 Candidatus Limnocylindria bacterium | reverse complement strand
CGCGGCCTGGATATCGATGCACTGCCGCATGTCGTCAACTACGAGATGCCGATGGTCCCCTCCGACTACGTTCATCGCATCGGTCGCACCGGCCGAGCCGGCATCGACGGCATGGCGGTCTCGCTGGTATGCGTCGATGAGGCGCCGCTGGTCCACCAGGTCGAGCGCCTGCTCGGCCGCCCCATCCCGGTCGAGACCGTTCCGGGCTTCGAGCCCAACCGCGACATCCGCCCCGAGCCGATCCGTCTGCGGACCGGGCAGGGTGGGGGACGGCCGATGAACCGTCACCGACCCGCCGGCGCTCCCCGGCCACATAGCGCCCCGTTCCAGCCGCATGGCGCCCCGTCCCAGCCGCGCAGCCACGCCAGCGTGGGCCGCTGGCCGGTCGCTTCTGGCGCACCCAGCGGCGGCGGACCCCGCCGCGACACCAGGCGGAGCTACGGCCGTGCGCGTCCGTAGGCGCGGCGGCGCGACCAGAGCTGCGCCGCGCGTGACCCTGTCCGCCACGGGCGCGCGTCGTCGGAGGTGGGCATCCTCTCGACGGCCACTCGACGCCTCGCCGGAGCCCATCCGCAGGGTGCAGTTGCTCACTCGCAGGATGCCCGCCGCGTCGTAGACTCCGCTGCCACCGACCGTCCAGATCGCAGCGAGGTCAACCTAGCCGATGCCTGAGCTCCTTCCTTGGCTCCTCGTCATCCACGTCCTGGCGGCAATTGTCGGGGTGGGGCCGACCTTCGCCTTCCCCTTGATCGGAGCCATGGGCGGGCGTGAGCCCGCGCACGCGAACTTCGCCACCCGCGTCTCACTGTCGATCAGCGAGCGGTATCCGGTGCCCCTGGTTGCGGTCTCCGGCCTCACCGGACTGGGCATGATCTGGGCCGGGGAATTCGACGTCTTCTCATCCGAGTTTCGCTGGCTGCTGGTGGCGATCGGGATCTACATTGCGGCGTACGGCTTCGCCCTCTTCGTCCAGGTTCCCGCCGTGAAGCGTGTGGTCGCGATGACGAGCGGTGGGCCGCCTCCCGGCGCCGCACCGGGCGCTACGGCAGGACCGCCACCCGCGTTGGTCGAGGCGATCGGCGCCGTCAAGCGCAACGGCAACCTGCTGATGGCCGCGTGGACGGTGGTCGTCTTCCTCATGGTGGTCAAGCCGTCCCTGGGCGCCTGACCGGATCGAGCGGCGCGCTCGGCGCTATCCGCTCAAAGGCCAATTCGATGCCGAGGACGAGCTCCTGCTCTGGGGCCAGCATGGTCAGGCCACCGGGCTGGCCGTTGAGCAGTCGCCAGAGTCCCTGCACGGCGTGTGTCTGCGGCTCAACCGCGACGGCGTCGCGGTTGGCGGGGCTTGCCGCCACGACATAGATTGTCGGTGCCGTGATCCGCATCGTCGCCCCTACGCCCATGGCGAGCCACACCAGCTCGACCTGTGGTGTGTCGAGCTTGGTCCAGGTCGCGTCCAGGTCGGGCGGCATCGGCGCCAGCGCTCGCAGATCGAACGGCCCAGCGACCGGCTCGGCTCGCGGCTGGATTCCGGAATTCATCGGATGCACGGCGTCTCCTCGAATGGCGACCAGGACCGGTTTGATGAACCAAGGGTGGACGCCGAGCCCGGCAGGCATCGGGTCGGGCGACCGGTTGATCAGCCGGTAGTCGAGCCGGAGCGACTGGTCCCCGATCTCGATCTGCTGCATCACCTCGTAGCGCCAAGGCCATCCGTCACCCCCTGCCACCACCGTGAATGTCCCATCGCCCGACCACTGCCATGGACGGTCGTACACCTGGCCATGGATCGCGGAGCCATCGGTGAAGTTCGGACCAAGTTCGACCCGATGGGGCCCGACCACGACCGGTGCCGGGTCGATCCGGTTGCACCAGGGAGCCATCACGTATGCCCCCCAGGCGAACGGGTCGTCCACGTGGGTCGCGGGGTCATCCGGCGTGCGCAGGAGGTCATGGCCGAACGCACGCAGACGGTGGAGACGGGCACCGACCTCGGGCAGCACAACAACCTCAACCGAGTCGCTGGCGAATCGCACCTCCTCCATGCCCGCGTCCTAACTCGTCATCGTCATCGTCATCGCCCGGTCCGGCCTCACCATCGGTTCAGTTCCCTCCCGGAGCCCAGGGGAGTGCCTCGGACGCCCCCCGCTCGACGACATAGAACCGGTTGGACTGCACCTTCAGCCACGGCCCGTCCTCACCATCGGGCCAATGCACGGCGATCTCGGCCTGCTCGGCGCTGCCGAGGCCGAAGTGGATCCAGCCAAGCTGTCCGCCGACGTGGCCGCCGCCCACGGTCACCTCTCGCCAGGTGGTTCGATCACCGACCTTGACCTCGATCCAGGCGCCGATGGCATCACGGTTGGGCCCGGGTTGGGCCAGCTCGAGCCCGATCCAGCTGCCCATCAGCGTCGGGTCGTCCGCGTCGCCCCAGCCCACGTTCCGCCACAGCTTGACGTTTTCGCGTCGATTGACCACGATCAGATCGAGCATGCCGTCGAGGTTGAAATCGGCGAGGGCGGCACCGCGAGCACGCGAGAAGCTCAGCAGACCGGCGGCCTCGGCAGCCTCCATGAAGGTTCCGTCAACCCGGCCCAACAGCAGGTTGCTGGGATCCTGCGCAGCGAAGTCCGACATGGCTTCGACGTTGCCTTTCGACACGAACAGGTCCATCCAGCCGTCGTTGTTGACGTCCTGGAATTCGGCATGCCAGGCGGTCGACCGCATGTCCACGTCGCCGGCGAACGGACGGTGCGCCGTTGCGCCACGTTCCAGCGCCACGTTCTCGTAGCGAGGCTGCTCCGCTCCATCGACCAGCGTCAGCAGCTTGTTGTCCCCTTGGCTGGTGAGGAAGATCTCCGGGTAGCCGTCGCCGGTAAGGTCCTGGCTCGCGATTCCCATGCCCCACACCCGAAGCGTCTGCCAGCCTTCGTCACGGGTCCACAGGCGCGGCGGCCTCCCCGGCTCGATCCTCCAGAGCTGCTCCTCACCCGGACTGTTGTCAGTGTAGTAGTGACGGTCGTTGGAGACCCTGAGGTCGCGCCGACCCGAATGATTCCAATCACTGAACAGCATCGACAGTGGGCACCAGGACGGCGTCAGCGGCACGCTCCGTCCAAACCCGTCGCCTGCGGAGTCCGGACGAACCAGAGCATTGTCAAGGCACAGATGATCCCTGTCGTTGCTGTCCTGGTCGAAGTAGTTGCCGATGGCCAGGGTCGGCCACTCGGCGGAGCCCTCCCAGGTCGCGCTGAACGCGGTGGTCCACTCGTTCCCGCCGTCGAATCGCCAGGTGGCGTTCGCCCGCTCGAATCGGCAGTCGCCGAGTCCCCGCAGCAGGACGTTCTCGCCCACCCGCAGCACCGCCAGGTCGGTCCTGCCGTCACTGTCGATATCGAGCGGGTACGCACCCGTGACCTGGGTCAGATCGGTCGCCAGATCGGGCACGGGGCTGAAGTGCAGCGCGCCGGCCAGCTCGCTCTCGTTCCGATACAGGGCCGCCGGCTCCTCGCCGCCGGCGAGGTAGACGTCTTGCCGGCCATCGTCGTCGCAGTCAAAGACGGCCACCCCGCCTCCGACGAAGAAGGAGAAGTCGCCGTCATACCGGTGATCGACGCCCGCCGCCGCGGTCTCCTCCACGAACTGCGGCGGGCCGAGGGCGACAGGCGCAGAGCTCGGCGCCAGGCGGCCGACGACAGCCAGCGTGATGAGGACGACAGCAGACAGGCCGATCGCGCCCAGGGCCAGCACAGGGCCGCGGCGCCTCATTCCGGTTCCGTTCGCTGCAGGTGCCAGATCACGGGCGGCATTGAATCACATCGTCGGCATCCAGCGGTTCTGCCCAAAAGGCTGGGGTATTCTGTGGGCCGCGAGGGCTGACCCTCGTAACCGCAGAGTCGAGATGCCTCCATGAGCAGCCGCGCCCGCATTGCGATTCTCGCCGCGCTGATTGTCACGTTGCCCGCCTGCGGTGCGGGTCGCCCGTATGCAATCGACGGATGTGTGCGCGGCGACCTCGGCGGGCATTCGGTGGCTCGGGTCTGGGACGAGCAGCTGCTCGACCTGATTCGACAGGTGGTCCCGGCGCCCACCGTCCATGCCCGCAACCTGTTCCACACCTCGGCGGCGATGTGGGACGCGTGGGCGGCCTACGACCCCCGCGCCGACGGGTATTTCGTCACGGAGAAGCACCGGGCGGCCGACCCGCAGGCAGCCCGCGAAGCGGCGATCAGCTTCGCGGCATACCGCGTCCTCCTGTGGCGCTATGCGACCGTGGCCGACCTGGCGACCGCACCCGAGGAGCTCGACGCAACCATGGCGTCGCTGTGCTATCGGACCGACTACACGTCCACGGCGGGCGCCTCGCCGGCGTCGGTCGGCAACCGCATCGCGGCGGCGGTGATCGAATACGGAAAGCACGATGGCTCGCTGGAGCAGGAGCGATACGTCGACAGCTCGTACCGCCCGCAGAACGATCCGCTGGCCGTCGCCGACCCGGGGACGACGATGCGTGATCCGAATCGTTGGCAGCCCCTCCAGCTCGGAATTCAGATCGCCCAGAACGGCCTGCCGATCCCGGGCAAGGTGCAGGTCTTCATCGGGCCGCACTGGGGCCATGTGACGTCGTTCGCCCTGCCGCCGTCCGAGCAGGGAACGCCGATCGATCCAGGACCTCCACCCCAGCTCGGTGATGCGGCGACCGATGTCGCTTTCAAGCAGGCGGCGATCGACGTCATCCGGTACAGCAGCCAACTCGACGCCAGCGACAGGGTGATGATCGACATCAGTCCGGGCGCGCTCGGAAATAGCACGCTCGGGTCGAACGATGGCAATGGCCACGCCGTGAACCCGGCCACCGGCCAGCCCTACACCCCCAACCGGGTCCTGCAGGCTGACGCCGCCCGTGTTCTGGCCGAGTACTGGGCCGACGGTCCGAAGTCGGAGACCCCGCCGGGGCACTGGAATTCGATCGCCAACGCGGTCTCGGACTCACCCGGCTTCACGTTCCGCATCGGAGGCGACGGCCCCGAGGTCGGCCGCCTCGAATGGGACGTCAAGCTCTACCTTGCGCTGAACGGGGCGGTTCACGACGCGGCGATCTCTGCCTGGGGTCTCAAGGGGTTCTACGACTCGGCGCGACCGATCTCGATGATCCGTTACATGGGCGGCAAGGGCCAGTCGAGCGACCCCCTGGGTCCGGCGTACGATCCGGATGGACTGCCGCTCGTCCCGGACCTGGTCGAGGTCGTGACGGCGGAGTCGAGCGCCCCCGGCGGGCGGCATGCGGGCCTCGCGCAGCATATCGGCGAGGTCGCCGTCCGGTCGTGGCTCGGATTCCCGAAGGATCCAGAGAGCCAGACCAGCGGCGTCGGCTGGATTCGCGCCGTCGAGTGGGTTCCCTACCAGCGCTCGACCTTCGTCACCCCGGCCTTCGCCGCCTACGTCTCCGGGCACAGCACCTTCAGCCGGGCCGCGGCCGAGGTCCTGACCAGCTTCACCGGGGATCCGTACTTCCCCGGAGGCATGTCAGAGTGGACGGTAGCGCCCGGAGAGCTGCTCCACGAGAAGGGTCCGGTCGGCGAGGTCACCCTGCAGTGGGCGACGTACTTCGACGCGGCGGACCAGGCCGGCACCTCCCGACTGATCATGGGCATCCACATCATCCAGGACGATCTCGAAGGACGGAAGATCGGCTCCCAGTGCGGCCAGAACGCATGGGCCAGGGCCATCACCATGTTCGAGGGCTCGGCTGGCTCGTAGCTCCACCGCCCGGCTCAGTTTCCGGCGGCCGCCTCAAAGATGCGCTCGATGACCCGCAGATTGGCCACGGCGTCATCCGGCGGGACCGGGGTCGGCAGATCATCGAGGATGGCCGCCGCAAACCGTTCGACCTCCGCGGTATAGGGGTCAGCGGTCTCGAAGGTCAGGACCTCGGTGCTCGGGGCGACCGGGGGGTCACCCCCCGCCGTGACGAACACCTGGGTTGGGCGATCCGGCGGGATGTTGAACGGGATCCCGACCGAGATGCGGCCCTCGGTCCCGTACACGTGGACGCGCTGGTCATCCTCGGCACGAATCGAGCAGGTGAAGGTGGCCACGCCGTCGCCGAATGCCAGGATCCCGCTGGTCAGGATGTCGACCCCGCTCTGCGGATCACGGGTGATGGAAGCCGTGACGCGGGTCGGCTCGGTGCCGAACAGCATGCGCGATAGATTGACCGAGTAGCACCCCACATCGAACAGGGCCCCGCCGCCCGCCTCGCGTATATTGCGGATGTTCTTCGGGTCGTCGTTGAAGTACGAGAACCAGCTCTGGATGGCCGTCAGCTGGCCGATGCGACCCGACGCCACGACCTCCCGCACCGCGACCCACGAGGGGTGCTGGCGATACATGAAGGCCTCCATCAGTCGCAGTCCCGCCGCCGCGAAGACGTCGACCATGCCCTGGGCATCGGCGGCGGTCATGGCGAGAGGCTTTTCGCACAGGACGTGCTTGCCGGCGCGGGCCGCAGCGGTGGCCCACTCGGCATGCAGGTGATTCGGTAGCGGGATGTAGACCGCGTCGATGCCGGGGTCCGCCAGCAGTGCTTCATACGAGCCGTGCGCCGTCGGGATGCCGAGCTCGTCGGCGACGGCACGCGCCCTGCCCGAGTCGCGTGAGGCGATGGCGGCGACCTCGACGCGGCTCGCCTTCTTCATCCCCGGGATGACCTTGGTTCGCGCGATGTCGGCGGTCGACAGGATTCCGATGCGCAACTTGGTCACGGTTCCGATCAACCCCAGGAAGTCTCGGTGACCGGGCGGAACGCAACCTCCAGGATCCGATGTGTCCGAGGCCGCGTCAGCGCGAACATCACCGTCTCGGCGACGTCCTCCGGTTTCATCATGCCGGCGAGCTGGGGCATCTCAGGGGTTCGCCCACGGCCCATCGCGAAGTCGGTCGCGACGCCGCCGGGGCAGACGTTGGTGCAGCGCACGCCGTGCTCTCGCAGTTCGTGGTCGAGCGCACGCGTCAGCCCCACCTGCGCGAACTTCGAGGCGCAGTAGACGACCTCGAAGGGCAGGCCGCGCCGTCCCGCCTCGCTGGCGATGGTGATGATGTCTGCCCCCTCGCTGCGCAGCAGGTGGGGGAGGGCGGCGCGCACGGAGTAGATGGCCCCCTTCACGTTGACGTCGATCATCTCCTCGAGCTGATCGTCGGGAAGGTCGAGGAACGGGCCATATGCGCCCACTCCGGCATTGATGACCAGGATGTCGAGGCCGCCAAAGCGATCCACCGTTGCGCTGACAAGCGCCTCAAGCGAGGCCGCGTCGCGCACGTCGCATGGGCGAGCGACGGCACCCGCAATGCCGAGATCATCGCCGCTCCGCGATCCGAGCCCAAGTCGGACCCCCGCGCTCGTCAGTGCTCCTGCCACTGCGGCACCGATGCCGCGACTCGCGCCGGTGATCAGCGCCACCTTGCCGTCAAGATTGAGCATCTTAAAAGTCGTCCTCCGTCTGCGCCTGATGGTCGAGGGGCGCCAGGCAAGGCCTGCGTCGCTCTCACCCTTGACACCGCCCACTGCAATGTAAGAGTCTACGACAAACATTTGGCAGAGAGGATCACAAACCCGTGGCGATGGGCTGGGACGCGATGGGGCAGCGCAGCGAAACGGTTCGTCGCGCGAACCTGAGTGCAATCGCCCGGGAGCTCCACCTGCGGGGTCCTCTGTCGAGATCGGAGCTGGTCGCTCGCACCGGCCTGACCCGCAGCGCCATTCGAGTTCTCCTCGGAGAGTTGGTCGCTGTCGACCTCGTGTCAGAGGATCGACGCGCTCACCTGGGCACTCCCGGACGGCCTTCGCCGCTCGTGTACGCGAACCCCACGACAGCGGTTGTCCTGGCACTCGACATTGCCGTCGACTCGTGCGCCGTGGCTCTCGTCGGATTTGGCGGAGAGGTGTTGGCGCTGCATCGGGTCGACCGACCGCGAGGGCACCTGTCGCCCGCCGAAACGATCGCCGACCTGGTACAGCTTGCTGGTCCGTTGCTCGCGCCCACGCAGACATCGGACGCGCTGCTCGCCGTCGGCGTCTCCGTTGCCGGCATCATCCGGCG
>JBDSIN010000030.1:0-3304 GCA_039917955.1 Candidatus Limnocylindria bacterium | reverse complement strand
GGCGAATCGCCTCGCGGCTGAGCATCTCCGGGATCCAGATGACTCCCGGGCGGTCCCGCTGCGCCTCGGCCACGCCGGCCGTCACCTCCGCGGCAAGCTCGGCGGTATCCGGCTGCCCGGCCGCGAGAACGACGCCGATCCCCGGGTCGAGGTGCCGAATCGCATGGAGGAGGTGGACGATCCCCTTCTGACGCGTGATGCGGCCGACGAACAGGGCATACGGCTGCTCCGGGTCGATCCCGTGTTCCGCCAGGACGTCGGTCGCCGGATCCGGGACGAAGAAGGTGGCATCGATACCGTTGTGGATCACCTCCACCCGCTCGGGCGGCACGGCAAACAGCCGCAGGACGTCGTCGCGCGTGTCCGCGCTGACGGCAATCACCGCGTCGGCAGCTTCGAGGGCGGTGCGCTCCACCCAGCTCGACAGGTCGTAGGCGCCGCCCAGCTGCTCGCGCTTCCACGGACGCAGCGGCTCGAGGGAATGGACCGTCACCAACAGGGGCAGCCCGTAGGCGCGCTGGACGAGGAGCCCGCCGAAGTGGCTGTACCAGGTATGACAATGAACGAGGTCGGCATCCACCGGGTCAGCGGTCATCGCCAGATCGCGGCCAAGCGCCTCGAAGGCCGGTCGCAGGCGGGCGTCGGGACCGCCCGTCCCAACCGGTGGGGCGTATCCCCGGACCCGCCAGCCAGGGGCGGTCTCGTCCTGCTCGCCGAAGGTGCGGATATCGAGGTCCACGTGCCCGCGCATCGCCGAGGTCAGTTCCGCGACGTGCATTCCGGCACCGCCGTAGACCTTCGGCGGGAACTCGTTGGTGAGAACCAGCGCCTTCATGAATCCTAGGGTAGCGCCCTCGCCCGAACCGAGAGGCCGGACTGGACGTCGATACTCCCCCATAGTATCCTGAGAGCACGATGAGCGCTCCCACCGCGACCACCCAGATGACCGATCCCCCGACTCCGATGATCGAACTCAGCCTGCCCGTGGTCGGCATGACCTGCGCCTCGTGCGTGACGCGCATCGAGCGGTTCCTCAACCGATCCGACGGAGTCGCCGAGGCGGTCGTCAATCTCGCCACCGAGCGGGCCACCGTGCGCTTCGACCCGGCGCGGATCGACCGCGCAGCGATCGTGGGCGCCATCGAGGCGGCCGGCTACGAGGTGGCGCCACAGGCCTCCGCCGCGGCGGAGGCCGGAGTCGAGGACGACGCCGAGGAGCGCGCCCGTGCCGCCGACCGCCGCGTGCTGCTGCGCGACGCCCTGGCGTCCACCGCCATCGGCTTGGGAATGATGGTGGTCGCCCTGTGGCCTGGCGGCGTGCCGTGGCCGATGGAGCGCGTCAATGTCTGGATGCTCGCCCCGGCCACCATCGTGCAGTTCGTGTACGGTCGGCGCTTTCTGGTCGCCGCGGCCAAGGGACTGCGACACGGCGACCTCACCATGGACACGCTCGTCTCGATGGGCACCCTGGCCGCCTACGGATATTCGCTGGGCATCACCGTGGCGGGTGCCGAGATGGAGACCTACTTCGACAGCGCAGCGGTGATCATCGGTCTGGTGCTGCTCGGCCGCTGGCTGGAGGCCCGCGCCAAGGGACAGGCGGCCGGCGCCGTGAAGGCGCTGCTGAAGCTGCGTCCCGCCACCGCACGCGTGCTGCGCGACGGGACCGAGGCCGACCTGCCCATCGACCAGGTGCGGGTCGGCGACCTGCTCCGGGTACGTCCCGGCGAGCGGGTGCCGGTCGATGGTGTGCTGATCGACGGATCCTCGGCGCTCGACGAGTCGATGCTGACCGGGGAGTCGATGCCGGTCGACAAGGGGCCCGGAGACTCCGTGGTGGGGGCGACCCTGAACGCCTCCGGCTCGTTCGTGATGCGCGCGGAGCGCGTTGGGCGTGACACGGCCCTCTCCCAGATCGCGAGACTCGTCGAGCAGGCGCAGGGCTCCAAGGCACCCATCCAGCGGGTGGTGGACATGGTGACCGCCCGCTTCGTGCCGGCGGTGGTGGCCATTGCGGCGGTGACCTTCGGCACCTGGATGCTGCTCGGGCCGGAACCACGTCTGCCGGCCGCGCTCGGGGCGGCCATCGCGGTGCTGATCATCGCCTGTCCGTGCGCGATGGGCCTGGCCACGCCGACCGCGATCATGGTCGGCACCGGCAAGGGTGCCGAGGCCGGCATCCTGGTGCGCGACGGCGCGGCACTCGAAAACGCGCAGCGGGTGACCGCGGTGGTGCTCGACAAGACCGGGACGATCACCCGCGGCGAGCCGCAGGTCGTCACGGTGCGACCGCTGCAGGGGACCGCCGAGGAGGAGCTGCTGACTTTCGCCGCGGCTGCGGAGCAGGGCAGCGAGCATCCGCTCGCCGAGGCGATCGTGCGACGGGCCACTGAGAGCGGCATCTCCCTTCCCGTCGCCGGCGAGTTTGCCGCGATCCCCGGCGACGGCGTGCGGGCCTCAGTGGATGGGCATGCGGTGCTCGTCGGCAATGAGCGGCTGCTCGCTGAAGCCGGCATCGATACGGGACCGCTTGCCGGACCTGCGGCTGAGGTCGCCGAGGCGGCGCAGACTCCGGTGCTGGTCGCCATCGACGGCCGAGCGGCAGGCGTCTTCGGCATCGCCGATACGGTCAAGCCTGAATCGGCCGAGGCGATCCGGCGTCTCCAGTCCGCCGGACTGGAGGTCTGGATGCTGACCGGCGACCGGGTCGCGGTGGCACGAGCGATCGGTGCGCAGGTCGGCATCCGGCCGGAGCGCATCCTGGCCGAGGTCCGTCCCGGGGAGAAGGCGACCAAGGTCGCCGAGCTGCAGGCGGGTGGCGCCATCGTGGCCATGGTCGGCGACGGCATCAACGACGCGCCGGCACTTGCCCAGGCGGACCTGGGCGTGGCGATCGGCACGGGCGCGGACGTGGCGGTCGAGGCCTCCGACATCACGCTGGTCGGCGACGATCTGCGCTCGGTGTCCGCGGGGATTCGACTCTCGCGCGCCACGATGCGCACCATCCGTCAGAACCTTGGCTGGGCGTTCGGCTACAACGTGCTGCTCATCCCGGTGGCTGCGGGCGCGCTGTACCCGGTTACCGGCTGGCTCCTCTCCCCCGCCCTGGCGGCTGGCGCCATGGCACTCTCGAGCGTCAGCGTGGTGTCCAACTCACTGCGGCTGCGCCGCTTCCGTTCAACCTAGACCGACAGGTCAGCCTGAAAGGACCGATGAGACCGATGGAGACCCTGAAGATGACCGCGAAAGCCAAGGATCCGGTGTGCGGCATGCACGTCAATCCCGAGGTCGCCCGTGCGGCCGG
>JBDSIN010000029.1:0-14089 GCA_039917955.1 Candidatus Limnocylindria bacterium | reverse complement strand
AGGTTGCGCAGCTTGCCGTGGATCGGCTCGCCCTTGGTCGCCTGGAGGAGGTGGTAGTCCTCGTTGTACTTGCCGAACCGCTCCAGTCCGACAAAGCCCTTCTCATAGGCCTGCTCGTAGGTATCGGTCAGCAGGTAGTACTCGAATTCGGAGCCGGCCATCACCGAGAAGCCCATCGCCGTCGCCTTGGCGACGACCTTCTTGAGGATCGTGCGCGGCGAGACGGGGATCTCGTGACCGTGGTGATCCACGGTGTCGGACAGCACGATGGCGGTCTTCTCGAGCCAGGGCACGACGCGCATGGTGTCCCACAGCGGGTCGGCGATCCAGTCGCCATAGCCTGACTCCCAGTTCATCAGCGCGAAGCCGTCGGGCGTGTTCATCTCCATGTCGGTGCCCAGCAGGTAGGTGCAGAAGTGGGCGCCGTGGTCGATCGCGCCGTTCAGAAAGGCCTGACCCTGGACCCGCTTGCCCATCAGCCGGCCCTGCATGTCGGTGAGCGCCACCACGAGCGTGTCGATTCGCCCGTCGCGCACCATCTGCTTCAACTCGGCGAGCTTCGGATGATCGTCCTGGTGGCCCTTGCTCATCGGTCCCCTTCGTCTTTCGTGTGCATGAAAGGTGGGCCGGCCGGATTGCCCGACCGGCCCACAACGGACGTCAACGACCGAACTAGCCGCCGAACTTGGCAGCCTCCGATTCGAACTCGCGCTCGATCTCGCTCAGCTCCTGCTCGCTGCCCTGGCGATGCGGACCGGCGAAGCTGGTCCGTGCCCAACCGAAGTAGTAGAGCACCAGGAAGACCAGGAAGCCCAGGACCGTCCACAGGGCGGCCGGGTTCAAGGCATACGGGAAGAGGAAGAGCGGCGTGATCAGAATGACCCAGATCACCGAGATCACGGCCATCGGTCGGCTGTAGCGCCCGAGGCTCCAGACGCGCACGTTGCGCCACGACTGGTCACCCCAGAGACCCAGACCGATGCAGACGGCGTAGGCCCAGTAGAGCAGCACGGTGCTGATTCCGGTCACGCCGGCAATCAGGAAGAACGGATCGCCTCCGAGGGCATTGGTCATGACGTAGATCAGCGCGAGCAGCAACCAGCTGAGGACGCTGATGGCGATCACCGAGTTCGCCGGCGTGCGGTACCGCACGCTCACCTTCTTCAGCCATCCGCTGCCTGGCACGCCATCGTCCCGACTGAATGCGAATAGCATCCGCCCCGCCGATGCGATGGAGCTGAAGCCGCAGAAGGTCATCGCAAAGGCGATGCCCACCGCGAGCAGGCCGCCGAGCTTGTCCAAGCCGGCACCCAGGTTCGTCTCCAGGATGTAGGCGACCCCGCCACCACCGCCGCTGTTGGCGAGGACGTCGGCCGGATCGGTCATCTTGAGAGTGAGCGCCACCAGGACGATGTAGCCGACCACGGCAGATACCGCGACCGACAGGAAGACGCCCCAGCCCGACGCCATGCGGGCGTTGACGGTCTCCTCGGCGACGTGCGCCGAGGCGTCGTAGCCGGTATAGGTCCACTGGGCCTGCAGCAGGCTCAGGGCGAAAGCGCCCGCCACGCCGAACGGCAGCAGCGTCGCAATCGGGTCGCCGTCGGCGCTCACGCCGGCGGGCGCGACCGTGAAGAGGAACCCGACGTCATGGGTGGCATTGGTCCCGAGGGTAAAGAGCAGGACCGTGATGGCGGCCACGAAGAAGATGTGCCACCACACCGACAGGTCGTTCATGAACGAGACGATGCGGGTGCCGGCGACGTTGAAGCCGATCTCGACGAGGATCAGCGCACCGGTGATCCAGATCGCGTTCAGCACGCCGAAGGTCTCGAGATTCGGGTCGATCCCGAATACCGGGTTGAGCAACGTCGCGGTCAGGTAGTAGGCGGCCGAGAAGTTGATCCCGGCGACGATGGAGATCTGGCCGCCCAGGTTCAGCCAGGCGGTCCACCAGCCCCAGTTCTTGTTCCTCAGGCGGCTGGCCCAGTAGTAGAGGCCGCCGGCCGTCGGGTAGGCAGATGCGATCTCGGCCATGGTGGCGGCGATCATGAGGGTGAAGACCGTCACGAGGGGCCACCCGAGGCCCACCGAGGCCGGTCCGCCAAGGGCAAGTCCGTAGTTGAACAGGATGACCGCGCCGGTCAGGATCGAGATGATGCTGAAGCTGATGGCGAAGTTGCTGAATCCGCCCATGCTGCGGAGCAGCTCCTGGGCATAGCCGAGTCCGTGGAGGTCGCGAACGTCCTCTCTGATGACGTCCTCGCGGGATCGCTGCGTCATGTGAAACCTCTCCTCCTGCGTTGGAAACGGCGCTGCGGCGGCTGCCGCGCGCACGGCAAGGGTCAGGTCACGCGTGGGCGATGCGGCGGGGCAAGTAGGCAAACCCTCCTTCCACATGCAGGATGGCGCTGCCGCGGGTGAGGCGCAGCCCAAAAGGGAGCGACTGCGCGAGCAGACACGCGGGTCGGCCCCCGCGACTATACGCAGCCGCAGGGTCGTTGGGAAGAGTCGAAATGACGGGACGCGCGGGGGCGCCCGAGCCGGATGCTAGGAGCCGCTCTCCTTGCCCGACTCTGCGGCCCCGGCCGGTTCTCCGTCGGTCGTCTCGCCCTCTTCGGCCTCGCCCGCGGCGGCCTCCTCGCCTTCGACGGCGGCGACCACGACCGGCTCCTCCTCGACGCGTGGCGGGCTCACCTTGGCGACCAGGTCAGCCGGGTCGTTGAGGATCGTCACGCCGGCGGGAACCGGCAGATCGCGCACGTGGATCGTGGCGTCGAGGTCGGTGAGCGGCCCGAGATCGACGGCGATCTCGTCCGGCAGGTCGGCGGGCAGCGCCCTGATCTTGACGTGGTCGATGGCGGTGAACAGGATCGCGTCCTCGAGCTCGACGACGGGCGCGGTGCCGGTGAAGACGAGCGGCACGTCAGCCTGCATCTCCTGTCGCAGGTCGAGCGCGTGGAGGTCCACGTGGAGGGCCCTGCCGGTGAGGGGATTGCGCTGGATCGACTTGATGATGGCGCTCGTCGGCAGGCCGCCATCGACGGAGACCTTGACGATGTTCGTGCGGCCGGCGGCACGGTAGAGCACCTCGAGTGCCTTGGCTTCGAGCTGCACCGGCACCGAGCCGTGACTCTTGCCGAAGAGGACGCCGGGGACCATCCCGCTGCCGCGCAGGCGGCTGGTCTGCTTGCCGAGCACGCTGCGCGAGCTGACGGTGATCTCCAGGTCCATCGGTCTGACTTGATCCTCGATCTTGGCGCCCGGGCATGCCGGACGAAGGTGAAACGCTTCAGGCGCGGGAGCGCATGGTACCAACGGACCGAGGGAGCGGCAAGGAGGCGATCTGAACGGCGGGCTAGAATCGGTGGTCAATGGCTGGCACGATCATGATCGTCGAGGATGAACCCGCGGTTGCCCGCGGGGTCCAGGTGGCACTTGAGCGCGAGGGATACGCGACCGCCATCGTGGGAACCGGCGAAGAGGCGGTTGCTCGATTCGCCGATATCGCGCCGGACCTGGTGCTGCTCGACGTGCGCCTGCCGGGGATCGACGGGTTCGAGGTCTGCCGTCAGCTGCGGCGCGAGACCCGCGCTCCGATCCTGTTCCTGACTGCCCGCGCCGACGAGGTCGACAAGGTGGTCGGCCTGGAGATCGGCGCCGACGACTACCTGGTCAAGCCCTTCAGCGTCCGTGAGTTGGTGAGCCGGATCAAGGCACTCCTGCGGCGAGCCTACGGCGAGTTGGCCGACACGCAGACCGGCAGGACGCTGCGACGCGGCGACCTGGTGATCGATCTTGAGCGGCGCCGTGTCACGCGCGACGGCGAGCGGATCAGCCTGACGACCACGGAGTTCGACCTGCTGCGCCACATGGCCGCCAAGCCGGGGCGCGTGTACACCCGGACCCAGCTCCTGGAGCTGGTGCGTGACTACGAAGCGCTCGAGGCCGACGAGCGCACGGTCAACGTGCATGTCAGCCACATCCGCGAGAAGATCGAGCCCGATCCCGCCCAGCCGCGCTACATCAAGACGGTGAGAGGCGTGGGCTATGCGTTCAGCGAAGACTGACGCCGGCTCGGTCCCGCCGCTCGGGCGCGTGCGACGGCGCCTCGCCTGGTTCCAGCAGCTGAACGCCCGCCTGGTCCTCGCCCTTGCCAGCGTGGCGCTGGTGGCGCTGCTGGTATCGGGGCTGTCGCTGAACCAGGTGCTCCCCGGCTATTTCGTCGAACAGGCGGCCAGTCGCGCCCGCACGGCCGCCCTTTCGACCGCTCTCCTCCTCCAGGAGCAGGCGAACAGCGTGGCGACCACCCGCCCGCAGCTGCTCACCGTTCGGGAGCTGCGCGAGGCCCAGCTGCTGCGGCCCGTGGCTGAAACTGCAGCGCGCGCCCTGGCGCAGGGGACCGTCTCGTTCTACAACGAGGACGGGACGCTCGCCGCCCGCGCAGAGCCCGATGACGCGACCGTCGAGGCGCTGGTCGCCGATGGCCTGCACCCGGATCCCGAGGTCCCGCCGCAGACAGTCTCCCAGCAGATCGTCATGCCGGACCTCTCGCCGCCGCTGACGTTCAACATCACGGTCTCCAACCCGTACACCTCGCGCGCCCGGACGCTCGAGCGCGTGCGCGGCACGCTCTACCTGACCGGCCTGCTGGCGTTGATCGCCTCGGTGGCGGTCGGGATCCTCGTCGCCCGTCGCTTCACCATCCCCCTGGCCCGGCTGCGGCGGGCGAGCAGCCGCCTGGCCCACGGACAGCTCGATGAACGGGCGCCACGCTCCACCATCGTCGAGGTTGACGACCTGGCGCAGCAGTTCAACGTGATGGCGGACCGTCTGTCGGAGTCGCTGCGGCTCCTCGAGGCCGACCGGGACCGGCTCCGCGAATTCGTGGCGGACGTGTCGCACGAGCTTCGCACGCCGATCGCCGCCCTGCGCGCATTCACCGAGCTGCAGCGTGACGGCGACGTCGATGAGCCGACCCGCCGCGAATTCCTGGCGCGCTCCGAGGAGCAGATCAGCCGGCTCGATTGGATGAGCACCAACCTGCTCGATCTGTCGCGCATCGACGCCGGCATCTTCCCGCTCGACGTGCGGTCCGGCGATCTGCGCGACCCGATCCGTTCGGTGGTCGAGGCGCACGCCGAGCTCGCCGAGCAGCGCGGGGTGTCGCTGGTGATCGAGGTGCCCGCGTCGCCGGTGATCATCCGATTCGATCGCGAGCGGATCGTGCAGCTGCTGACCAACCTGGTCGGCAATGGGCTGAAGTTCACCCCTCGCGGCGGCGAGGTGGTTGCCAGCCTGACCGATGCCCCCGAGGGCGCCATCGTGCTGGTCCGCGACACAGGCCCCGGCATTACCGAGGCCGAGTTGCCCCGCGTCTTCGAGCGCTTCTTCCGCGGCACGAACGTGGGCGAGGCACGCGCCTCCGGGAGTGGCCTGGGGCTGGCGATCGTCCGCTCGATCGTGGAGATGCACGGCGGCACGATCGACGTCGCCAGCGCGCCCGGACAGGGTGCCACCTTCACCGTGCGTCTGCCGCGCACGCCGGAAGGTCAATGAAACTTCACGCGGTCGGCCCGCTGAGCGCAACCCACAGCGGCCAGCATGCCAGCCAAACACCAACCAGCGAGGACCGATGAGCGAGCAGGATCCCCCGACGAATCCCGATGCGGACGACGTGGCGCACGTGCCCGACGTCGAGGTGAGTCGCTACGGCCCGCCGCCCAGCCAGCCGAACCGACCGACCTGGGGCGCCACGCCAACCTGGTCAGCGCATCCGGTCCTGCCACCTCCGCCGCGCGAGCGCCGCGGCCTCGGTGCGCTGTCGGTGGTGACCATCGCGCTGGTGACGGCGATCATCTCCGGCTCCCTGTCCGCTGCGGCGGTCGCGAACCTCCTCCGGACGCCGACCAACACCGCGGTGAACGGGCCGACGGGCACCGCGGTGAGCCAGGTGCACCTCGATGAGTCGAGCGCAGTGATCACCGCCGTCGCGAAGGTGATGCCTGCGGTGGTGACCATCACCGCCCGCAGCAACGGCGGCGTGACCGGCGGAACGAACGGCGTCGGCTCTGGCTTCATCTTTGACGCCGATGGCTGGATCCTGACGAACAAGCACGTCGTCGACGGGGCTGACGAGATCTCGGTGCAGCTCACCGACTCGCGGGTCTTCGTCGGGCGCGTGTACGGGATCGATACGCTCACCGACCTGGCGATCGTGAAGATCGATGCCACCGGCCTGCCGACTGCGCCGATCGGCTCGAGCGACGACCTGGAGCTGGGCCAGCTGGCGATCGCCATCGGCAACCCGCTGGGCACCTTCGAGAACACGGTCACGACCGGGGTCGTCTCCGGCCTCGGCCGGCAGATCCGGGCCGGTGACGCGCTCGGCACCTCGAGCGAACAGCTCAACAACCTGATCCAGACCGACGCGGCCATCAACCCCGGTAACTCCGGCGGCCCGCTGATCAACAGCGCCGGCCAGGTGATCGGCGTCAACACCGCGGTCAACCGCGACGCGCAGGGGATCGGCTTCGCCATCCCGATCAACGTGGCCCGCCCGATCATGCAGCTCGCCCTGGCCGGTGAGCCGATCGCGCGGCCCTGGATCGGCGTCTACTACCTTCACCTCAACGCACAACTGGCCGAGGAGCGCGGGTTGAGCGTGGACCACGGCGTGCTGATCGATGTCGCCGACAACGGTGCCCCCGGCGTCTTTCCCGGCAGCCCGGCCGCGGTGGCGGGGCTCCAGGAGGGGGACGTGGTGGTGGCGGTCGACGGCGAGCCCATTGACGAGCGGCGCGACCTCGCGGCGCTCGTCATGCCGCACGCACCGGGCGACGTGGTGGTGCTGGACGTGGTGCGCGACGGAGAGACGCTCCAGGTAAGCGTCACCCTGGGTACCCTCCCGGCCGAACGCTAGGAGGCGGGCTCCCCTCGGCACCTGCGCATACGCACCTCGACCGTCTCGAACTCGCCCGGCAGTGGCGCCTGCGGTTTACGGACCGCCACCTCGACCTCGTTCACGCCGTAGGCGGCCAGCACCGCGTCGGCGATCGCCCCCGCCATCGCCTCGATCAGCCTGAACGACCGGTCCTCGACGATGCTCCGCGCCAGGTTGAAGAGCGCGGCGTAGTCGACCGTATCGGCGAGGTCGTCGCTGGCGGCCGCGGGCGTCAGGTCCATGACTACCACGATGTCCACCTCGAACGGCTGCGGTGTCAGCTGCTCTCCGGGCAGGGCGCCGTGGCGGCCGGCAAAGCGCATCCCACGCAGCGTGATCCGGTCCGCAGCGTCGGTCATCGCTGCCACCGCACGATCGCGTCGCTGACCCGGACGGTACGCACCATGGCGGCAACGTCGTGAACCCGCACGATGTCGGCTCCACCCGCGATGGCCAGCGCCACGCTCGCGCCGGTCCCCTCCAGCCGCGCCTCCGGGGCTGCACCGCCGAGCAGCTCGCCGATGAAACGCTTGCGGCTCGTTCCGACCAGCAGCGGCAGGCCGCCGAGCGCCGTCTTGAGCTCCGCCAGCCGATGGAGCAGCTCGAGCGAGTGCGCCCCCGTCTTGCCGAAGCCGATCCCCGGATCCACGATCAGCCGTTCGCGGTCAACGCCGCCGGCCACGGCCTGCTCGATCGCCTCGCCCAGCCAGGCCACCACCTCTTCAAAGACCCCGCCTGGGTACTCATCCACGTCCCGGTTGTGCATCAGGACCAGGTGCGCGCCTGTCTGTGCCGCGGCCTCGATGGTCGCGGGGTCGCGTCGCCCGGCCCAGACGTCATTCACCATGGTGGCGCCCGCCTCCAGCGCCGCGCGGGCGACCTCGCCCTTGGTGGTATCGATGCTCACCGCAGCACGTCCGTCGAACGCGCGTGCCAGGGCCGCCACCACCGGCACGGCCAGGGCAATCTCGGTCTCGGCGTCCACCGGCTCCCGCTTCCCGTAGAACTGGGCGGGCCGCGACGATTCGGCTCCAACGTCGAGGATGTCGGCGCCGGCGTCCACGAAGCCGCGCGCCTGCTCGAGCGCGGCGGCCACCACCGCCAGCTCGCTGCGATCCGGCGGCGCGATCCCGTCTCCCGAGAACGAGTCGGGCGTGACGTTGATGATCCCCATCACCAGCGTGCGCTCTCCCCAGCGGAACTCGGTCACTCAGACCTCCTGCTCGCCGGTCAGCATCCCACGAACCGCGCCCACGAGATAGAGAGAGCCGGCGACCACCACCGGCTGCTCCGCGGACCGCCGCAGCTCGGCGGCACGCGCCATGGCACTCGCCGGGTCGGGTGCTGCGTCGCCGCCGGCCGCGATCCGCCGCCAGGTGCGCAGCAGCGTCTCGGGGCGATGCGCACCCGGATCGGCCACGGCGGTGAAGACGGGGCGCGGCTCGAGCGGTGCGAGGGCACGCAGCACCGCGGTCACGCGCTTGCCGCGCATCGCGCCGAAGACGAGCGGGAAGCGGCGCATCCCGAGCTCACCGAGCGCGGCGGCGAGTGCGCGGGCTCCGGCCGGATTGTGAGCCCCGTCGAGCAGGACGCGCCCGAAGCGCGTGCCGTCCAGCAGTTCCATGCGCCCCGGCCATCGGGCTGCCGCAAACCCGCGCCGAACGGCCGCCTCATCGATGTCGAGCGCGACGCCCCGCCGGCCGGCGTCCTCCCGCAGCGCGTCGAGCAGCGCGAGTGCGACGGCCGCGTTGGTCGCCTGGTGACCTCCCAGCAGCCCCACCCGCAGCCCGTTGAGGACCCCGGCCGGGGTCGTTGCATCCAGGAGCACCCCGTCCCAATCGGCCTGGCGCACGATGGCCCGGTACGGACGCTTCGATCCGGCCAACCGCAGCGGCACCCCCAATGCGGCGCATCGGTCCCGGATGGGGGCGAGCCCCCGTGAGCTGGCGCCGCTGACGGCAAGGTTGCCATGCTTGATGATCGCCGCCTTCTCGGCGCCGATCGCCGCCAGGCTCGACCCGAGGTATCGCTCGTGGTCGTGCTGGACGTTGGTGATGACCGCCACGCCCGGATCGAGCACGTTGGTGGCGTCCAGCCGGCCGCCCAGTCCGACCTCCACCAGCACGAGGTCGAGGTCGCTTCGTGCGAGTTCGGCGAACGCCGCGGCGGTGAGCGCCTCGAACTCGGTGGGCGCACCCAGGCGGGAGGTGACGGCGTCAATCGCCGGCAGGACCGATGCGACGGCGGCCGCGAAGCGATCCGCGCTGACCGGGCGACCGTCGATGGCGATCCGCTCGCGATAGGCCACCAGGTGCGGTTTCGGCATGCTGCCGACGCGAAGGCCCGCGGCACGCAGGACGGCCAGCGCGAGTGCCACCACGCTGCCCTTGCCGTTCGTGCCGCCGACGAGCGCCCCGCGCAGTCCCCGCTCCGGGTGATCCAGCTCGTCGAGGAGCGCGGTTACCCGCTCAAGGCCGAGGCTGATCCCGAATCGCCCACGTGAGCGCAGGGCATCGACCGCGGCGGCATAGTCGATCGGTGTCGTGTCAGGCGCCCTCGTCCTCGAAGAAGACACAGTCATGGAACTGACCGGTCATGCACAGGTCGGAGACGTATCCGTTGTCCAGGTGCACACCGCCGCGCAGGTCGCATCGGTTCACCATGCCGTCCTGCTTCATGAGCATCCGCAGCACTCCTGGCGAGTCGGTCCCGACTCGATCCTTCGCCCCGTTGGTCAGGTAGAAGTGCGGGCAGCTGTGGCGCCGCTTGCCGGTGTACCCGAGAGGCACTCCCCGGCGACCGATGTGAACGGTCAGCGGCTCGGGGACCGCCGCAAAGCGCTTCTCGGCGATCGCGCAACGCCCGGGCTCGCAGTCGATCTCGTTGTGGCAGCAGGCGCGCGCCGGGCCGACCCCCTCCACCGCCCACAGCTCCCAGCAGGGGCGGCGCAGGATGAACGCGGGGCAGCGGTATCGGATGCTGAGCTCGCAGTTCTCGACCTCCCAGCACATCGTGCGGCGGTCGTCAGCGCGGCGGTCCGGGGCGAACGGATCAGCGGCCAGGCGCCGGTCGGCGCCGACGCGACGTTCGGTCTTGATGATCACGGCCGGGGCAGCCCTCCCTCGTGGTCCGAGAGTGTAGCCGCTGGGCGGCCCCGGAAATCAGACGACCGCCGCCCGGATGGGCGGCGATCGTATCGGCGTCGGTGGGTTCCTATGCCAGGAACTCGCGGAGTCGATCCTCCATCGCGGCCTGGGGCATATAGCCGACCAGGCGGGCGGCTTCGCGGCCATCCTTGAAGACGATCAGGGTGGGGATGGAGAAGATGCTGTAGCGCATCGCCAGCTGCTGGTTCTCATCGGTGTTCACCTTGGCCGTGGCGACCTTGTCGCCGTGGGCCTCGCCGAACGCCTCCACGACCGGGGAGACGAGCCTGCATGGCCCGCACCACGGTGCCCAGAAATCGACGAGCACCGGCTTTTCGGAGTTGAGGACCTCGGCCTCGAAGGTCGAATCGTCGACCGTCATCGCGGCTGTCATCTCTGTGCCATTGACCTCCAGGTCGGACTGCGAATCTCAGACTCCGATCGTAGCACTCGGGCGGCGCGATGGGCGGAACCGACTCGCCCGCTGGCCACGTGGTGGGGCCTGTACTTCTCACCTCCGGAGACGAGCGCCGACGAAGCGGTGGTTGGGGAGCGTTCCGAGCGCCTTCCTCGCAGCCCGTGAGAAATACGCTGTCGCGGGATGTCAGCGAGCACGCCTGGCAGCGTAAGCCTCCGCCGCTGAGAAGTGGCGCGCCGTCTCCGTCGAACTCTAGCTAGCCCCCCGGCGGTTGAATCGGTGTATCCGGTACCGGTGTGGGGATCGGCGTCGGCGTCGGCGTGGGGATCGGCGTCGGCGTCGGCGTGGGAATCGGCGTCGGCGAAGGGCTCGGTGACGGGGTTGGCCCCAGGGAGAGGACCAGGTCCACCTGGCTCCCCTTGCCAACGGTGACGCCTGGCCCCGGGACGGTACTGATCACCGTGCCCACCGGCCGGTCGGACGGCTCCTCGCTCACCGCACCCAGCACCAGTTCAGCTGCGACCAGCGTGGCAGCCGCCTCGGCGCGTGTCTGGCCGATCAGGACCGGGACGTTGACCTCCTCCGCCCCGTTGCTGACCAGCACGATGATCGTGTCGCCCCTGGTCACCGTCTCGCCGCTGGTGGGATCGGTGGAGATCACCCGGTCCACCTCCACGTCCCCGCTGGGCTCGCGCACCACGTCGAGTTCAAAACCCAGGCGGCCTGCCTCCTCGCGGACGCCGGCGATCGGGTCCCCGACCCAGTTCGGGACGGTCACCGCGGAGGCGGAGGGGATCGGGGTCTGACCCGGGCCGAGCGCACCGAGGACCTGCGCTCCCAGGAATCCAATGGCACCGAGCAGGACCACGGCGAGAACCACGAGCAGCCAGATCCACCACGGCTGAGCGTCAGCGGGCGCTGCCGGCCGCCGCGGCGGGGGCCCTGCACGGCGGTTGTCCCGGAGCCCGTATCCCGCGCCGGGCGCCGGCGTGCTGCCCGCTCCTCCCACGGCGGCAAGGTCCGAAGGAAGCGTGACCCTCGGCGGTACGTACACCGTCGGCTCACCAGAGGCGGGGAGCGGCGCGGCCTGGGGCGGCGGCGAGCCAATCGCCGCGGCGACGCCCGCGGCTCCGACGCTTGCCGAGCCGGTGCCCGGTGCAGCGGCATGCGGATCGCGCTGCCAGACGCGCATCGCCTCGGCGAAGGCCCCCGCGTCGGGGAAGCGCTCTTCGGGGTCGCGCGCCAGGGCCCGCATCACGATCGCCGACAGGCCCGCCGGAATGGGCAGGTGCGCTTCCGGCGGCAGCGGGTCCTCGTTGAGCCGCTTGAGCGCGACCCCGGCCGCCGAGTCGCCCTCGAATGGACGGCGCCCGGTGAGCATCTCGTAGAGGACGATCCCGAGCGAATAGACGTCGCTGCGCCCGGTCACATCCTGGCCACGCGCCTGCTCCGGGCTGAAGTAGTGGACCGATCCGAGCGTCGTGCCGGTGACCGTCATGGAGGTCTCGCTGATGGCCCGTGCGATGCCGAAGTCGGTCACCTTCACGTCGTCATCGATCAGGATGTTCCCCGGCTTGACGTCGCGGTGGACGATCCCGCGACGGTGCGCCGCTTCCAGGGCCGACGCGACGCCGATGGCGATGCGCAGCGCGTCATCGGTGGAGAGGGGGCCACGCTCGGCCAGGACGGTCGACAGGTCCTGGCCATCGATCAGCTGCATGACGATGAACTGGCCACCGCTCTCGGCATCGGTCCCGTAGTCGTAGACCGGCACGATGTTGGGGTGCGAGAGCGACCCGGCCGAGCGCGCCTCCTGCTTGAAGCGCGCCGCGAAGCCGGCATCGTTGCCGAATTGGGGGCGGAGAAGCTTGACCGCGACCTCACGGTCGAGCTGCTCATCGACGGCGCGCCAGATGGTGGCCATCCCGCCCTCGCCGAGCGGCGCGGTGAGCCGGTAGCGCCCGCCGACCATTCGCCCGATCATCTCCACAGCGGGTCAGTCTCGCAGGTCGAGGCTGCGGACGTAAGCGCGGAATTCATCGGCCTCGTCCGATTCAAGACTGAGCGCGACGTTGGCTTTCAGCCAGCCGAGGCGTGTCCCGGCGTCGTGGCGGACCCCCTCGAATCGGTAGCCGAAGACCGGCTGCTCACGGGTGAGCGCGCGCAGGGCGTCGGTCAGCTGGATCTCGCCGCCGGCACCGCGCTGGGTCGTCTCGAGCTTGTCGAAGATCTTCGGCGAGAGGATGTAGCGTCCGAGTACCGCAAGGTCGGACGGCGCCTCGTCCACCGGTGGCTTCTCGACCAGGTCCCCGATCTCCACCAGCCGATGCTCCTCGCGTACCGGCGCGACGATGCCGTAGCGGCTCGTCTCCTCCCGCGGAACCCGATGCAGCGCGATCACCGAGCCGCGGTGCGCCCGATGCTGCTCGATCAGCTGACCGGTCACCGGGGTGCCCCCCGGATTGAGCATCACGTCGTCGGGCAGGATCACCGCGAACGCCTCGTCGCCGACCAGCTCCTTGGCCATCAACACCGCGTGCCCGAGGCCGAGCTGCTCCTTCTGGTGGACGAAGGCGATCGTCCCCACCTCGGTGATGCGGCGCACGGCTCGCAGCAGCTCGATCTGCCCGTGGTCCTCCAGCCAGCGCTCGAGCGCGGGGTGCGAATCGAAGTGCTCCTCGATGGCGCTCCGCCCCGACGCGATGACGATGATGATCTGCTCGATCCCCGAGGCGACCGCTTCCTCGACCGCGTACTGGATGATCGGTCGGTCGACCAGCGGCAGCATCTCCTTGGGAACCGCCTTGGTCGCGGGCAGGAAGCGAGTGCCGAATCCAGCCGCCGGGATGACGGCCTTTCTCACGCGCACGGTGATGGGATCTCTCCTTGAGCAGGTTCGCTACGGTGCCCGGTGCGTGCGGCCGTTGGTGTCGCGCTCGCCGACGGGGCGGGTCTCATGCGGCGCGACTGCGTGGATGCCTCACGGGGGAGTGAGTATACCAACGGCAGGTCGCGTGACCCTTCGGCGGGTTCCGGCACTCCGGGACGCTACAATCTCGCCCCGATGATCAAGTCGCTCATTCGCACCTTCCGCGGCCCCAGCCGCGCCCCGGTGATGGCCTACATCAGCCGTCCGCTGCCTCGCCACCTCCTCGACGAGCACGTGGTGGCCGCGCTCGAGATGGCCTTCGCGGCCAGTCCGGATCCAGAGAGCCTGGTCGAGACCCTTCCGCCGGCGCTGCGCGCGGTCACCGGGCAGGACTACCAGGTGCTCGACCGATCGACCGGGGATGTGACCGGCACCTACCGCACGGTGCAGGTGATGATCCGCGATGGCGAGGTCGGGCTGTGGCCTGGCTACAAGGCCCGCGCCTACCCGATGCTGGCGCCGACCAAGCGTTCCGAGGCCACACGCGCCGCGATCGCCGCGGCCGATGGGGCCCCGAGCGCCGACGCGGCCTCGCCCACCAACCCGGTCGGCAAGCCAGGCTGGAAGCCGCCGGCACCGCCATCTGGCGAGGGGGAGGCGTAGGTCGTGGGCCGCCAGAACGTGCCGCGCGATCAGTGGCTGGAGATCGGCGC
>JBDSIN010000028.1:0-4153 GCA_039917955.1 Candidatus Limnocylindria bacterium | reverse complement strand
GGGCGTCTTCGTGGCCTTCACCCTGTCGCAGACCGGGATGCTGGTGCGCTGGTGGCGGCGCCGCGAACTCGGCTGGCGGCGGGGCCTGCTGATCAACGGGCTGGGGGCAGCGACAACCGCGGTCGTGGCCGTGGTGGTAGGGTCGAGCAACTTCCTGCAGGGGTCGTGGATGGTCATCGTGCTGGTGCCGGCGCTGATGGTCCTGCTGCTCGGCATCCGCAGCCACTACCGGACCATGGCAAAGCAGCTCGAGGCCGATGCCAGCGCCGACGACGACGCGGTGCCGGATCCGATCGTGATCGTCCCGCTCGCCCGCCTCGATCCGCCAGCGCGACGAGCACTCGCCTTTGCGCGATATATCTCCCCGCACGCGACCGGCGTGCACATCACCAACGACCCGGAGTCCGCTTTGGCGCTGCGACAGGACTGGGATCGGCTGGGCGAGCCGCTGGAGCTGGTGGTGGTCGAGTCGCCCTACCGCGCGCTGGTCGGCCCACTGCTGCGCTACATGGATGCGCTCCAGTCGCTCCACCCGGGCCGGCCGATTGTCGTGGTACTGGCCGAGGTGGTGCCCCGCCACTGGTGGGAGAACTTGCTCCACAACCAGACCAGCCTGCGGTTGAAGTTGCGCCTGTTCGGGCGCAGGAACACCATCGTTGCCGACGTCCCGTATCACATACGCAATGAATGAGCACACCGCGCGAGTGCTGTAATACCCGGGATGCCACGTAGACCCGGCCCCGAACGGCCCGGCGGCCCTGAGCCCAGGCAACAGGTCGACCCGCACCTCGAAGCTCGCGAGCGGCGCCGCGGCAAGCGCCCCGGCGACGCCTACGTGCGCCTCGTGCGGCTCGCCGAGGACGAGTTTGAGCGCGGCGACCAGGGACAGCTCGTCGCGTCGGAGCGGACGGTCCTGGGCCGCACCGGCTGGACCGCCTCACTGCGCCGGCTGCGAACCCGTCTGATCGGGCGGCCGATCTCGACCGAGCACGAGGGACACGAGCGGCTCACCAAGCTGAAGGGACTCGCCATCTTCAGCAGCGACAACATCAGCTCGTCGGCGTATGCCACCGAGGAGATGATGCGGATCCTGGTGCTGGCCGGGATCAGCAGCTTCAGCCTGGTGATGCCGATCACCATCGTGATCGCCGCCATCCTGGCCATCGTGGTGACCAGCTACATGCAGACGATCCGCGCCTACCCCGAAGGTGCGAGCAGCTACATCGTGGCCAGCGACAACCTCGGGACCTTGCCGGGCCTGACGGCCGCCGCGGCCCTGCTGATCGACTACGTGCTGACCGTGGCCGTGTCGGTCTCCGCCGGCGTGGCGGCGATCACCTCCATCGCCCCCGTCCTCTACCCGGAGCGCGTGCTCATGGCGGTGGCCATCGTTGGGGTCCTGATGCTCGGCAACCTGCGCGGCATCCGCGAGTCCGGCTCGATCTTCATGGCGCCGACCTACCTCTACATCGTTGCCGTGGGCGGCATGATCGGCTGGGGACTCTTCCGGCAGCTCGTGCTCGGCGACCTGGGCCGCTTCGAGGCGCCGCCCTCCTGGCTGGAGGCAGAGGCGGCGACCACCAGCCTGACCTTCTTCCTCATCCTGCGCGCATTCAGCTCCGGCGCCGCCGCGCTGACCGGCGTCGAGGCGATCTCGGACGGCGTGCCGGCATTCAAGCGCCCGGAATGGCGCAACGCGCGCGTCACCCTGGTGTGGGCCGCCGCCATCTTCGGCACCCTGTTCATCGGCATCAGCTGGCTGGCATCGGTGATCCACGTCGTCCCCGATCCATCCGAGGAGCAGACGGTCCTGTCGCTCATCGTGCGGCACGTGACCGGCGATGGGCCGTACCTCGTGCTGGTGCAGGTGACGACCGCGCTGGTCCTGGCGCTCGCGGCGAACACGAGCTTCGCCGACTTCCCGCGCCTGTCGAGCTTCCTGGCGCGCGACGGCTTCATGCCCCGCTCGTTCGGCTTCCGCGGCGAGCGGCTGGCCTTCACCACGGGGATCATCGCCCTCTCGGCGCTGGCGTCCCTGCTGCTGGTCGTCTTCGACGCCAGCGTCACCGCCCTGATCCCGCTCTACACCCTGGGTGTTTTCGTGGCCTTCACCCTGTCGCAGTCGGGGATGGTGGTCCGCTGGTGGCGGCGCCGCGAGAAGGGCTGGCGCACCGGCCTCGTGATCAACGGAGTGGGTGCGGCCATGACCGCGGTGATCGTGGTCATCGTGGCGAGCACCAAGTTCCTCTCCGGCGCGTGGCTGGTGATGGTCATGGCTCCCATCCTGATCCTCCTCATGCTGGGGATCCGCGGCCACTACCGGACCGTCAGCCGACAGGTCGGCATCGAGTCAGTCCCCGAGGGAGCCGAAGTGGCATTGAAGCCGATCGTGATCGTCCCGATCGCACGACTCGACCGTCCAACGCTGCACGCGATCGCCTTCGCCAACTCGATCAGCGACCACGCGACGGCTGTGCACATCACCAACGATCCTGCCGATGCAGCCGAGATCCGCGAGCGCTGGCCGGAGTGGGCCAACCGGACCGAGCTGGTCGTGGTCGAGTCGCCGTACCGGGCCCTCATCGGTCCCCTGCTGCGCTACATGGACGCGCTCCAGGCGCAGGCCCCGGATCGACCGATCATGGTCGTTCTGTCGGAGATCGTGCCCCGCCACTGGTGGGAGAACCTGCTCCACAACCAGACCAGCCTGCGGCTCAAGCTGCGCCTCTTCGGGCGGAAGAACACCATCGTGGCGGACGTGCCCTTCCACCTCGACTGAGGCGGCGAGGATCAGGCCGACCACGGTCTCCGGCGCGCCCCGGCGGTGCCGATGCCGCCGCGCACGGAACCGATCTCGGCGGTCGCGCGCAGTCGATAACCGATCCGGATCGGCTCGACACCTCCCGCATCGTGGGGTAGGGTTCGCGACATGAACATCGCGCTGTGGGTCGCTCAGGGGATTCTGGCGGTGGTCTTTCTGGTGCACGCGGTGATCAAGTTCACCCTGCCGGATGGACTGCCGGACGTGCTGAGTTGGGTCTACGACATCCCGCGGCTGCCCAATGTTGGAATTGGAGTGCTCGAATTGCTTGGCGCGATCGGGATCATCCTGCCGGGCGTGACCCGCATCCGGCCCGGGCTGGTGGTCTGGGCCGCCGTGGGGCTGATGCTCACCATGGTCGGCGCCGCGATCTTCCACATCACCCGCGCAGAGATGAACCTCGTCCCGATGAACGTGCTGCTCTTTGGACTCGCCGCGTTCGTGGCAAACGGGCGGCGCTCATGGGCAGTCTCCTCCCCACCCTCGCGCTAGTCCACCTCGCCCGAGGGCAGCGCCCACGCTTGGGATGGTGCCAAATGCCACGGGTTGGCCCCTGCCATCCGACCCTCCCGCACTGGGACGGCGTACCAACGAATAGGGCCACCGGTTACGTGTGCCTGACCCACCACTCCGCTGAACATGGAGATAGTTAGTCAGCAATACTCCGATAAGGAAAGGTGGAGAAAGTGGTTTCACGATTGAAGGGACTCGGCATCGTGCTCGCGGTCATGGGCCTCGCGTTCATTGCGGCAGGGGCATATGCCTACCTCAAGGTCCAGGACGGGACCAAGGCGCTCGACGCCTTCAGCGCGGCGCAGAACGTCACGCTCACCTACAACGAGGACGGCCAGTTGGTCGACCGCGGCGAGACCGCGGGGGCCGACGCCATCATGGCGCTGCTGAAGGACGATTGGGGCTTCGCGGTCAATACCGCGGAGCTTGATCCCAATGACCCGGTCGTCAACACAGCGTCCGAGTACATGTTCCAGATGGCGACCGTCGCGTACCACACGTTGAACGGCACGCAGACGGTCGTCTTGACCGAGGATGCGGAGTACAAGGGCGAGGTGTTCCCCGCCGGCACCTACGAGTTCGCGGTTGATGGTCGCTACTGGACCGGCTTCGATCGCCAGCACCCGATCGAGGGTCCTGCCCGCGCGCAGGCCTGGACCGGGACCGCTCACGGGCTGATCGCCGAGCTCGGCGTCGGGACCGTGACAGCCTCAACGCTCGAGTTGGGCCTGGGCGTGGCCGCGGTGATCGCGGGCATGGGCGGCGCGTTCTTCCTGACCGGCATCGGCCTGGTCTGGGCGGCCCGCCCCGAAGAGGCAG
>JBDSIN010000027.1:0-4825 GCA_039917955.1 Candidatus Limnocylindria bacterium | reverse complement strand
CGGCATCTTGGAGCTGCTGGTACTCGTGGCCGAGCACGCGCGCCCACGCCGCGTACATGCCGTGATGGGCCAGCTCCGGCGCACCGTTTGCGCTGCGGTCCTCCATGTCGAGCTGGTGAGCGAACTCGTGCAGGACGACGTTGTGCCCGTCGCCGCCTGCGGCCGTCCCGCGCCGCACGTCCTCCCAGGAGAGCACGACGGTTTCGGCGTTCCACGCCTCGCCAAGCCGGACCTGGTCGATCTCGGTCACCATCCCATGCGCGCCGTGCTCCTGGGTGCGGGCTCGGTACGCCGTGGGGTAGACGAGGATGGTCCGCAGCGCGGGATAGCCTTCTTCATCCCGATGCAGCAGCAGGAGGCAGGCCTGGGCGGCAACCGTCACACGGATCTCGTCGGTCATCTCGAGACCACCGACGCCTTCGTAGCGTTTCTCCGCCAGGAAGATCTGCATCCGTCTCCGCAGGTTGCTCCGATCGCTGTCGGGTAGCCGTAGATCGAGCGGGAAGTTGCGCGCCAGGATCTCATCCCAGGGCGTGGGAAACGGCCGCGATGTGGCGCGGTTGCGACGCATGGTGCGGAACGGATGGATCCAGCTCAACGGCGTCTCCCGCAGCGAGGCCGGTCGGCCCCGGACAACCAGAGGGGCGAGGGTAGCAGCGGGGGCAAGCGATCCATCGGGTTCAGCAGGGGAGCGCCGGGTCGCCTGGCCCTCATGAATTGGCCAGAAACATAGGTAAACCTATGGTTCTGTTTGACGGTGACTGACCGATGCTCGTAGGGTTGCGCCTTCGGCCCCTGACCCCCGGACTCCGAGGATACCTTCCTTGCCTCCTGTCCTGCAGCGCTCGAGTGGGGCGCCCTTACGCCATGGCGCAGAACTCGACCGGCTGGTCGTAGCCAGCGCCACGGTCGGCGATGTCGACACCGACGCGCGCGAGATGCTCGCGGCGACACTCGAGGAGCGCTCCACTGATATCGGTGAACGCGTACTCGTGCACACGTGCCATCGAGTCGAGTTGATCGCCTTCGTCGGGGAGGCTGGGGACCTGGCTGATCTCCCGGATGCCATGCAGCGGATGTCCGGGTTGGCTGCCGCGGAGCGAGTAATGCTCGTGGCGGGAGGGTTGGACTCTGCCGTCGTGGCCGAGGAGCAGGTGCTCGGACAGGTGCGAGACGCGTACCGGTCCGCGCTCGATCGCGGAGAGACCGGGCCTGTCACCAACGAGCTGCTGCGCAGGGCGATTCGCTTTGGAAAGCGCGTGCAGTCCTTCACCCAGCCGATCGGCGACCGTTCGCTTGCCGATCGCGCCGCGCGCTGGGTCGAGGAAAAACTGGCCGGGACCCTCGGGCGCCCGCCCCGAGTGCTCGTCATCGGCACCGGTGAGATGGGACGTGCCCTGGCGGCGCGCTTCGCCGGGCTTGGCGCATGGGTCACCGTGGCATCCCGCAGTGCGGACCGTGCCGAAGGCATCATCGCCGCACTGCCCCGGCCCGACCGCCACAGCGCGGCGCTCATCGACGAGGTCCTCGCCGGCGTGCTGCCGCACGACGTGGTGGCGATCGCGGTTCGCGGCGGCGTGGTGCGCCTCGACCAGCGCCACCTGGACGGCGACGCTCACCTGATCGTGGACCTCTCGTCGCCGGGCAGCGTGGCGCCGGAGGCGGCTGCGCAACTCGGGGAGCGGCTGCTGGACCTCGACCGGCTTGGCGTCCCGGGCGAGGCCCGCCGGCTTTCGGCCGAGACCGAGCGCCGCCTGCGCATCGACGCGCACGCGGAGGCACAGGCGTACGCGGACTGGCTCGAGGTTCGTGCCAATGGCGATGGGATCGCCATGCTGCGAGCCCACGCGGAGGACGTCAGGCGGCGCCATCTTGCACGTCTGCGCCTGAGGAGCGGCCTGGACGAGGAGCAGGTGGCCGCCGTGGAAGCGATGACGGTTGCCATGTTCGGGGAGCTCCTGCACGGACCCACCGTTCGCCTGCGCCACGATCCCGACGCTGCCGCGCGCGTGCGGGAGGTCTTCGGGCTCGAATGAGCACCACCGCCGCCACGCTGCGGCTCGGCACCCGGGGCAGCCGCCTTGCGCTCGTTCAGGCACACGAGGCCGCATCCGCGCTGGCGCAGGTACTCGGCATTCGCTCGGTGGAGATCGTCGAGATCCGCACCAAGGGGGATGACGCGAGCGAGCGGCGGCCCGCGGGACACCTGGTGGTGGGTGACGGGCAATTCACCGGAGAGCTGGAGCGGGCATTGCTCGAACGGCGAATCGACGTGGCCGTCCATTCGCTCAAGGATCTACCGACCGCGTCGAACCCCGCGCTGCGGCTGGGCGCCATCCTGGAACGCCGCGATCCTCGAGACTGCCTGCTCAGCCGCCACCCTGGGCGTCTCGACGGCCTGCCGTTCGGCGCGCGAATCGGCACGGGCAGCGCGCGGCGCGCGGCGCAGCTGGCAGCGGCAAGGGTGGACCTCGTGGCGCGTCCCATCCGTGGGAACGTGGACACGCGGCTGAGGCGCCTCGAGGCGGGCGAATACGACGCTCTGGTGCTGGCCGCGGCCGGGCTCGACCGGGTGGGAGTACCGGTCGGCGAGGCTGATCGACTGTCGCTCGACGTCATGCTTCCGGCGCCCGGCCAGGGGGCACTCGCGCTCCAGGTTCGAGCCGAGGACGCGTCGCTGCTGGGTCCGCTCGATCATGGCCCGACCAGGCTGGCGGTGCAGACGGAGCGCGCCCTGCTGCGGGCGCTCGGCGGGGGCTGCCTGGCACCGCTCGGCGCGCTCGCCGAATCGGTGGACGGCCAGCTCCGCCTGCGCGCGGCCTACGAGGGGCGCGATGCGTTCACGCGCGTCGACATCACAGGCCCCGCGGACCGCCCCGCAGAGCTGGTCGCGGAGGCCGCGGCGCGGATCAGGGAGGCCACCGCGTGACCACCCTGCTCGTGACACGGCCAGCCCAGCAAGCGGCCGAGCTGGTCGGGTTGCTCGCCGAGCGCGGCATCGATGCGATCAGCGTGCCGACCGTAGAGATTGCTCCGGCCCCAGCTGGTGGCGCGCTCGACGACGCGATCCTTTCCCTGGATGATGCTGCCTGGCTGGTCATCACCAGTGTCAATGGCGCAGCCGCGCTCGTGGCCCGCCTCACCGCGCTCGGCAGGGCCCTCCCGGTGGACCTGCTGGTTGCGGCCGTCGGCCCCGCCACCGCGGCCGCCCTGCAGGCAGGCGGCGTGCGAGTTGATCACGTGCCGTCCCGGTATCGAACCGTTGCCATCGCAGAAGGGCTCGGCGACCTGGCGGGCAGGCGCGTCGTCCTCGCGCGCGCCGACGCGGCTACGCGTGACCTGCGGGATGCCCTTGTTGAGCGTGGGGCCGTGGTCGAAGAGGTCGTCGCGTACCACACGGTCGAGGGTCCGGCGAGCTCGCGTGACACGATCCGGTCCGCGCTGGCCCAGCGCCTGGACGGGGTGACCTTCACCAGCGGCTCAACGGTGCGCGGCCTGCACGCCCTCCTCTCTCCGCAGAGGCCCTGCGTGCCACGGCGCTGCCCGGCTATTGCATCGGCCCGGTGACCGCCCGAGTTGCGCGCCGGGCAGGCTTCGCGGTCCCCGTGGTCGCCGACCGCCATACCGCCGCCGCCCTGGCAGACGCCATCCACCGCCACCTCGAGAAGGGGATCGCATGAGTGTCAACCTCGCAAGCGGCAGTGCGCTGAGGATCGCGCTGCGCGGCCGAAGGCTGCGCCGTACAGCGGCGCTCCGTGGCCTCGTCCGCGAGACGCGTCTGCATCCGGCGATGCTCGTCCAGCCACTCTTCATCCAGGCCGGAGCCACGGGCCGGGAGCCGATCGGGGCGATGCCGGGTCAGGACCGCCTGGGCCTTGCAGTGCTCGCCGAGGAGGCTGGCCGGCTCCGCGCCGCCGGCGTCAGATCGGTCCTGCTGTTCGGCCTGCCGTCGGCAAAGGATGCCAGCGGATCGGGCGCCTGGGCCGCTGATGGGATCGTCCAGGAGGGGATCCGTGCGCTGCGGGCAGCGGATCGCGACCTGCTGATCATCGCCGACGTCTGCCTGTGCGAGTACACCAGCCACGGCCACTGCGGGATCCTCGCGCAGACGGGCGAGGACGGAACGGTCGACAACGACGCGTCGCTGGAGCTGCTGGCCCGTACCGCCGTCTCGCTGGCGGAGGCGGGGGCCGATATCGTGGCCCCCAGCGCCATGATGGACGGTCAGGTGGCGGCCATCCGCGCCGCGCTCGACGAGGCAGGTCATGGCCAGGTTGCGATCCTGGCGTACGCCGCAAAGCACGCGTCTGCCTTCTACGGTCCGTTTCGCGAGGCGGCCGACTCCGCGCCAGCCTTCGGCGATCGCCGCAGCTACCAGATGGACCCCGCCAACGGGCGAGAGGCACGCCGCGAGATCGATGCGGACGTGGCCGAAGGGGCAGACATCATCATGATCAAGCCTGCGCTGCCGTCGCTCGACCTGGTGGCCGCCGCCCGCGCCCGCATTAACCTGCCGATCGCCGCCTACCAGGTGAGCGGGGAGTACTCGGCCATCTGCGCGGCAGCCGCGAACGGCTGGCTCGACCGCCGCGCCGCTGCGCTCGAAAGCCTGGTGGCCATCGCACGCGCCGGCGCCGACATCATCGTCACCTACTTCGCCGCCGACGCGGCGGTTTGGCTCCGTGACGAGGCAACGCCGTGAGCGACGAACGTTTCGTCCACGCCTGGCTGCTGCGCCTGGACCCGGCGTGGCGCCGGCTGCCAGCGGACGAGAAGGAGGCGGACCTGGTGGCATTCGTTGCCGCCGCCGACCGCTCATCGGCTC
>JBDSIN010000026.1:0-6874 GCA_039917955.1 Candidatus Limnocylindria bacterium | reverse complement strand
CCGGCCTCTACCGCCACATCGAATCGACCTATCCGAAGCTGCTGCCGGCCATCGCCAAGGAGAAGGCACTCTCCGACGAGATGATCAAGCAGCTGCAGACCGCGGTCGTCGAGTTCCGCCGCCAGAGCGACTACGGCAAAGACGGAGAGGCTGCGCCCGCCTCCGAGCCACCCGCCACGGCGAAGCCGGAAGCGGCGGCGAAGCCGGAATCACCACCGAAGCCGGAATCAGCACCGAAGCCGGCCGCTCGCAAGGCGGCGGCGAAGCCGGAAGCGGCCCCGAAGCCGGCCGGTCGCAAGGCGGCGGCCAAGCCGAAGAAGCGGACCGCTGCGTAAATGGCAACCCTTCGCGAGGTCCAACGCCGGATCGGCAGCGTCCGCAACATCGCCCAGATCACCCGGGCGATGCAGATGGTCGCGGCCTCGCGCATGAAACGCGCCCAGGACGCCATCCTCGCCGCAAGACCGTACTCCGATGAGCTGCGCAGCGCGCTCGGCCGAGTGGCGGCGGCGGCCGGTGAGGACATCGATCCCCTCCTTGCTCGACGACCGGTGCATCGAGTCGGCCTGGTGGTGGTCACCACCGATCGCGGACTGGTCGGCTCGCTGAATTCCAACGCCATTCGCCACGTGCTTCGCCACGTCGCCGAGCGCGGTGCGGCAGAGGGAGCCGAGCGGGTCGAGATCGCCGCGGTAACGGTCGGGCGCAAGGGGCGCGACGCCCTGCGGCGTGCCGGCGTGCCGGTGGTGGCGCACTTCGCCCAGTTCGGCGACCGGCCCGCGTTTGCGGAAGTGACGCCGATCGCCCGCCTGGTGACCGAGGACTTCTTGGCCGGCACCTACGACGAGATCGCGATCGCCTATTCGACCTTCGTCACCACGCTCACCCAGCGGCCGGAGATTCGCACGGTGCTGCCGGTCGTGCCGGAGACGATGGGCGAGGAGGCGCGGGAGTCGAACGACGAGTACCTCTTCGAGCCTTCACCGGAGGCGGTCATCAGCCGCCTCCTGCCGCATTACGTGGCGGTCGATATCTACCGCGCGGTGCTCGAGAACCGTGCATCGGAGCAGTCGGCCCAGATGGTGGCCATGCGCAGCGCCACCGATAACGCACGCGAATTGATCGGCGAACTGACGCTCGTCTACAACAAGACCCGCCAGGCAACCATCACCCGCGAGATGATCGAGATCGCCTCGGGGGCCGAAGCCATGGCCGGCTAGGCACCCAGGCATGAGTGAGGAGACCAACTAACCGATGGCCACCGGAAAGGTGATCCAGATCACGGGCCCCGTGATCGACGTCGAATTCCCGCCGGGCCAGCTGCCCGCCATCTACCACGCGCTCGAGATCCAGCGGCCCACGGCGACCGGCGGCACCGACGATGCGTTGATCCTCGAGGTGCAGCAGCACCTCGGCAACAACTGGGTGCGCGCCGTGGCGATGTCGAGCACCGACGGCCTGACCCGCGGACTGGACGCGGTGGACACCGGCGCCCCGATCAGCGTCCCGGTGGGGGCGGTGACGCTGGGCCGCGTTTTCGACGTGCTCGGGAAGCCGATCGACGGCAAGGGCCCAATTGTCGAGTCCGAGACCATGCCGATCCATCGCAAGGCGCCCGCCTACGTGGACATGGAGACCGAGGCGACGGTATTCGAGACCGGGATCAAGGTGATCGACCTGATCGCCCCCTTCCGGCGCGGCGGCAAGGCGAGCGTCTTTGGTGGTGCCGGCGTCGGGAAGACGGTCATCATCCAGGAACTGATCCGAAACATAGCCGCCGAGCACAGCGGCTACTCGGTCTTCGCCGGCGTGGGCGAACGCTCGCGCGAGGGGAACGACCTGATCGGCGAGATGACCCACTCGGGCGTGCTCGACAAGACGGTGCTCGTCTTCGGTCAGATGAACGAGCCGCCCGGCGCGCGCCAGCGCGTCGGGCTCTCTGCGCTGACCATGGCCGAGTATTTCCGCGACGTCGAGGGTCGCGATATTCTGCTCTTCATCGACAACATCTTCCGCTTCACCCAGGCGGGGGCCGAGGTATCGGCCCTGCTGGGACGCATGCCCTCGGCGGTGGGCTACCAGCCGACCCTGGCGACCGAGATGGGCGACCTCCAGGAGCGGATCACCTCCACCAAGAAGGGGTCGATCACCAGCCTGCAGGCCATCTTCGTGCCGGCCGACGACTACTCCGACCCAGCCCCGGCGACCACCTTCGGCCACCTCGACAGTTCGGTGCGGTTGGACCGCTCGATCGTGGAGCTGGGCATCTACCCTGCGGTCGACCCGCTCAACTCGACCTCGACGATTCTCGATCCGCGGGTCGTCGGCGACGACCACTTCGAGGTCGCCCGCGAGGTCCAGCGTACCCTGCAGCGCTACCGCGACCTCCAGGACATCATCGCCATCCTGGGGATGGACGAGCTGTCCGAGGAGGACAAGGTGACCGTCTCGCGGGCACGGCGCCTGCAGCGCTTCATGAGCCAGCCGATGTTCGTGGCCGAGGCGTTCACCGGGCGCGGCGGCAAGTACGTCGAGCGCAAGGAGACGGTGCGCGGCTTCCGCGAGATCCTCGAGGGCAAGCACGACGCACTGCCGGAGCAGGCCTTCTTCATGGCCGGCCCCATCGAGGACGTGCTCGCCAACGCGGAAGGTATGAAGTAGACCGATGCCACTCCAGCTGGAGATCGTCAGTCCCGAGCGTCGCACCTACTCCGACGAGGTGGACATGGTGACGGTGCCCGGCATCGACGGCGAGCTGGGCATCCTGCCGCACCACACCCGGCTGATCAGCGCGCTGGGGACCGGGGAGCTGCGGATCAAGAAGGCCGGCACCGAGCAGGCGATCTTCATCTCCGGCGGCTTCGTGGAGGTGCGTGCCGACCGGGTGATCGTGATGGCCGACCTCGCCGAGCACACCGACGAGATCGACGAGGCGAAGGCGGTCGAGGCGCGTCGCAAGGCGGAGGCCGAGCTGGGCGAGGTGCACGACCCGGTGGACCTGGCGCGCGTGCGGGCCGCGCTGCAGACCGCGCTGATGCGCGAGCGCATCGTGACGCGCCGCCGGAGCCGCGGCTAGGGGCAGCTTCGCGCGCCACAATTCGTGTCGCGCCCAGTCACCTGATGGCTACAACGGCCAAGATAGGCAGGGAATGAGGCGCTCGATGGCCGAATGGTCACCCTGCGGGCGTCGGGGCCAAGTAGACCGCATTCGTTGTCCGTTGTAGCCATCCGGTGACTGCGAGAACCTCGCGGAGATGAGCTTCCCGCGTGCGCGAGGCTTCCCGCGTGCGCGAGGCATGCGGATCGGCATACGGATCGGCATCGGGTAGCATCCCGCCCATGACCGACGACCGCGAGAAGCCGTTCCGGCGGATGCAGGAGCTGCGCAAGATCAGCCGCGAGTACCCGTTCATCTGCCCGGTCGACTTCGCGCCGCACCGCGGCTCGCCGGCCGGCGAGGACCCGAACAACGATCCGACCTTCATCGAGCGTCACTCGCCCGATGACGGCGACCACTACCTGGGCTGATGCAGCCCTGCGATCACTGCGGGGCGCGCTTCCCGCTGCTGCCGGTGCGGATCGAGATCGTGCGGGAATCGGGGCCGATCGGGCTGCCGGGAACGCCCGCGCCAGGCCAGACCGCCAACTTCACCAAGGGCTACGCCTTCTGCTCGGCTGACCACGCCTACGAATGGGCCCGGGACCGGCGCTACATGCTCTGCAACTCCGCCCCCACGCCGTTCGAGTATGGCATGCAGCCGTTCCTGCCCTCGCGCCACATGGGTGGCCGCGTCGGCCTGTGCGACGGGCACCATCGCGGCCCGCACGAGTGGAAAGAGGCGTGGCCCGCCTAGCCGGGTAGACTGGCCATCGTGCAGAAGTTCATCGTCACCGGGGGCACGCCGTTGCGCGGCGAGGTGCGCATCGCCGGTGCCAAGAACGCGGTGCTCAAGATGATGGCCGCCGCGGTGCTGACTGACGAGGCGTGCCGCCTGACCAACGTCCCGCAGATCAGCGACGTGCGGATCATGGCCCGCACCATGAGCGACATCGGCTTCGATGTCGAACGCACCGACGGCGCGGCCGGCGAGGGCGTCCTGGAGATGCGGGCCGGCGCCGCCGACTGGCTCTTCGTGCCGCTCGAGGCGGCCATGAAGATGCGCTCCAGCTTCATCCTGCTCGGCCCGCTGCTCACGCGGTTCGGGCGGGTGATCATCAGCAACCCCGGCGGCGACCGAATTGGGCGGCGACCGGTCGATCTCCATGTCGAGGCGATGCACACCCTCGGTGCCGAGATCGAATACAAGAACGGTTACTACTTCGCCGAGGCACCCTCGGGGCTGCGCGGCGCGCACATCGAATTCCCGTACATCACGGTGATGGGCACCGAGAACGCCATGCTGGCCGCGACGCTGGCCAAGGGCACCACGGTGATCTCCAACGCCGCGCAGGAACCGGAGGTCGACGACCTGATTGCGATGCTGCGCGCCATGGGGGCGAAGATCGAACGGACCGCCCCGCATCGGCTCGAGATCGAGGGGGTCGATCGACTGCACGGCGTCGAGCACCGGGTGATCGGTGACCGGCTCGAGGCGGGCACGTTTGCGATCGCGGCGGCGGTCACCGGTGGCGACATCACCATCCGCGGCGTCGAGCCGGCCCACATGGGCTCCTTCACCGACACCATCGCCGGCATGGGCGTCAGCGTCGAGACGACCGATGACGGCCTGCGCGTGCGAGCCTCCGACGCATACCGAGCTGTCGATGTGGAGACTCAACCCTACCCGGGATTTGCCACCGACCTCCAGGCCCCGCTCGCGGTGCTGATGACGCAGGCCGACGGCGTCTCCTCCATCCACGAGACGATCTACGAGGACCGGCTCGACTACACCATGGAGCTGGTGAAGATGGGGGCGGTCATCGAGGCGCTCGACGAGCGGCGGGCCCGCATCGCCGGCCCGACGCCGCTCCGCGGCCGTGAAGTTGAGATCGCCGACCTGCGCGCCGGCGCCACGCTGATCCTCGCGGCGCTGTCGGCCAGCGACACGAGCGTCATCTCCGGAGTGGAGCACGTGGACCGCGGCTACGAGGCGATCGAGTCGAAGCTGGTCGCGCTCGGCGCGCGGATCACCCGCATCGACGCCTGAGGCGAGAGACGCATCCGGCGCCCGCGCGCAGGATGACCCGGGCGCATCGGTATACTTTCGGTCACCCCAGGCTCACCCGCGAAGGACGCAACACGCGCGCATGAAGATCGGCATCGACCTCGGCACCGCCAACATCCTGGTCTACGTCCAGGGCAAGGGCGTCGTCCTCAACGAGCCATCGGTGGTGGCCATCAGCGATGACGACAACCGGCTGGTGGCCGTCGGCGAGGAGGCGCGCGAGATGATCGGGCGCACCCCCGGCAACGTGCGGGCCATCCGGCCGATGCGCGAAGGGGTGATCGCCGACTACCTGATCACCGAGGCGATGCTGCGCTACGTGATCAACAAGGTCGCCCGGGTGCGCATCTTCAAGCCCGACGTGATGATCAGCGTCCCGACCGGCGTCACGAGCGTCGAGAAACGTGCCGTCCGGGACGCCGCGCTCAAGGCCGGGGCGCGCGATGCGTACCTGATCGAGGAACCGCTGGCCGCCGCGATCGGTGCCAACGTGCCGATCTCCGGGCCGTCGGGGAACATGATCGTGGACATCGGCGGCGGCACCACCGAGATCGCGGTGATCGCGCTGGGCGGCATCGTGGTGGCGGACTCGGTGCGCGTTGGTGGCACGAAACTGGACGAGGCGATCGCCAACTACATCCGGCGCAAGTACAACCTGATGATCGGTGAGCGCACCGCCGAGGAGGTCAAGATCGCGGTTGGGTCGGCGCTGCCGCTCGAGGAGCCGATGACGATCGACGTGAAGGGGCGCGACATGATCGCCGGCCTGCCACGCACCATCCCGATCAGCTCGACCGAGGTGACCGAGGCGATCGAGACGCCCCTGGCGCAGATCATCACCGCGGTGCGCAACGTGCTCGAGCAGACGCCGCCCGAGCTGAGCAGCGACATCATCGACAAGGGGATGGTGATGACCGGCGGCGGCTCACTGCTGCGCAACCTCGACACGATGCTGACCCAGGTGACCGGTATCCCCTGCCACGTCGCGGACAACGCACTCAACTGCGTGGCGGTCGGCACGGGGCTGGCGCTCGAGAACTTCCACTCATTCCGCAAGAGCCTGGTGAGCGGCTCGTGATCGTGGCGGCTCCGGCCGCCACGGCCGCCGCGAACCTGGGGGCCGGCCGCTCGCTGGCGTTCGCCGACTTCCACGTTCACACACGTCACAGCCGCGACTCGGTCCTCCATGAAGACCGATACATCCGCCTCGCCATCGAGCGGGGCCTGACCCACGTGGCGATCACCAACCACAACAACGTCGAGGGTGCCGTGGCGGTCCGCGATCGAGCGGCCGAGATGGGTTTGGCCGACCGGCTGCACATCAGCCTCGGCGAAGAGGTGTCGAGCGCCGATGGCGAGATCGTCGGTGTCTTCCTGACCGGCACCATCCCGCCCGGCCTCTCCGCCGATGAGACGGCCGATGCGATCCACGCGCAGGGCGGCCTCGTCTTCATCCCGCATCCGTACGACCCGTTCCGTCGCTCGCACCTTCGTGAGGCGCCGCTGCTTGCGCTGGCCGAGGCCGGCAAGATCGACGCGATCGAAGTCTTCAACAGCCGTGTCACGTTTGGCCGCCACAACCTGCAGGCGCAGGAGCTGGCCGGCCGCTTCGAGATCCCCGGCATCGCCTGCTCCGATACCCACTCCGCCCCCGAGGTCGGGATGAGCGTCAACGCACTGCCAGCCTTCGACACCGCCGATGAGCTGCG
>JBDSIN010000025.1:0-2622 GCA_039917955.1 Candidatus Limnocylindria bacterium | reverse complement strand
GCCATGGCCGATGCCGTGGCGCGCGCCATCCGCGGGCTGCGCGGGCTGGAGCCGCCGGTGGCCATTGAGGCGGAGTCGGGTGGGGGTCGCATCTCGCTGTGGCTCACCGTCGATCATCCCGACCTGGTGAGCCGCCTGGTGCTCGTGTCGGTCGCGTCGGAGACGGCGGCCGCCTCGGCGATGACCGGACGGATGGCCCAGTGGCTCGACCTGGCCGAGCGCGGCGAGTGGGCCGACTTCTTCGCCCACCTGGCCCTGCAGCTGAAGCCGGCGGGCAGCGTCCATGCCGAGGCATTCGGGGTCCAACCACGCTTCCAGCCCCATCCGTCGACCCCCGAGCGGTTCATCGCCGAGTTGCGAGCGACGCTGGACCCGACCTCTTTCGTCACCGATCGCCTCGGCGAGATCTCCGCCCCGACACTCATCATCGCCGGCGCCCAAGACCAGATCGTGCCGATCAGCTCGACTGAGCAGGTCGCCATGCGGATCCGCGGTGCCCGGATGGAGGTTGATCCGACGTCCGGACACGCGGTGCGCAGCGACTTCGACGGCTACCACCAGCTGGTGGAGCGCTTCCTCGCTGACGGCGACCGCTCGTAAGCAGTCGCCCAGGCCAGTCAGCTCGACTCCGGTGCGGGTCTCGTCGCCAGCAGCAGCAGGGCTGCACCGGCCAGCGCGACCGCCGCGCCGAGCAAGAACGCCTCTCCATAGCCGCGGGTGGCAACCACGGCTCCGATGGTCACCGGGCCGAGCCCGAAGGCCAGGTCCAGGAAGACGGTGAACGTACCGAGCGCTGCGCCACGCTCCGACGCAGGAACCGCGGACACGACCAGCAGCCCGAGCGCCGGGAACATGAATGCCACTCCTGAACCGTAGATCACGGTGCCGATCAGCAGCCCGGTCGGATCCGTCCACAGCCCCATGACCGTCAGTCCCACTGCTGCGACCACCATCGCCAATCCCGATAGTCGGCGTGCCCCGATACGGTCCGGCGCCTTGGCACCCAACAAGCGCAGACCGATCACCACCGCTGCGTATACGCTCAGGTATGGTGCCGCTCCGTCGAGGCCCAGGTGCAGCGCGTACAGCGATACGAAGGCGAACCAGCCGGCCATGCCCCACGCGCCCGCCATCAGTACCAGCCCGGGCAGCACGGCCCGCGGATGAAACAGGCGGAACGGCGTCGCATCGCGGACATCGCTGCCACGCGTGTCCGGCACGCCGAGCGCGAGCAGCCCTGACAGCAGCGCGACTCCCGCCGCCACCACCCAGACCGCGTTGAAGCCTGCGACATGGAGGATGGTCTCGCCGATCGGAGGACCGATTCCGATCCCCAGGTACAGTGCAAGGCTGAAGTAGCTGAGCGCCTCGCCGCGCCGATCGTCGGGCGAAAGATCGGCCGCGGCGGCGAAGGCGGCCACGAACACGAATGCCTCAGCGGCGCCCATCAGCAGCCGTGCCACCACGAAGACCGGCAGCGTGACCGAAACCAGGTGCAGCAGCAACGCGGCCGTGAGCGCGGCAGACCCTATCAGCATCATCGGGCGCCGCCCGTACCTGTCCGAGAGACGCCCGGTCCACGGGCGCAGCAGCAGCGCGGTGACGCTGAACGACCCGATCGCCAGACCGACCCCCAGCGAGTCGGCTCCGAGCGGCCCGGCCGCGAAGCGCGGTGCGGTCGGCAGGGTCAACCCATCGGCGATGAAGTAGGCCAGTGTGGCGGCCCACAGGATCCCGAAGGCGCCGGTAAAGAGGCGCGTTCGAGGAGCCGGGACCATCACTCCCGGCCCCCGGCCAGCAGCCGCCGGAATCCCTCCTCGTCGAGCAGCGGCACACCCAGCTTCTCGGCGGCCGCCAGCTTGCTGCCGGCCTTCTCGCCGGCCACCAGGTAATCGGTCCTGGCGCTCACCGATCCCGCGGAGTGGCCGCCCGCGGCGCGGATCGCGTCCTCCGCCTCCTGGCGACTGAAGCCGATCAGCGTCCCGGTCACCACCAGCGTCCTGCCCTTCAGGGGGCCGTCCGCCGCCGCGACCGTTCCGCGAGGTGGCGCCTCGGCCATCACGCCCGCGTCAAGCAGGTCGTGGAGCGTGTCGCGGGTGTGCTCCCCGCGGAAATAGGTCGCGATCTCGCCGGCCACCACGACGCCGATGCCGAAGACCTCGCTCAGCTCCTCGGGGGTGGCGCTTCGTAGCCGATCGGCAACCCGACGCGTCCAGGCGGCCTCGTCCTGGTCCTCGCCCCACGGCTCCTGGCCGGCGAGCCAGCCGGCCAAGTCGATGGCGGTCTGCTCGCCCACCTGCGGGATGCCGAGCGCGTTGAGGATCCGCGCCAGCGGCCGTCGCCGGGCAATCGCGATGCTGGCAGCCAGGTTCTCGGCGGACTTGCGGGCGAATCGGTCCAGCCCCTCGAGCGTCTCCACCGACAGGCGAAACAGGTCTGCCGGCTCGTTCAGCAGGCCGCGCTCGACGAGCTGATTGACCACCGCGTAGCCGGCCCCCTCGACGTCCATCCCGCCGCGACCGGTGAAGTGCAGCAGCCCGCCGATCCGCTGCGCCGGGCACCACGGGTTCGGGCAGCGCCAGGCGACCTCGCCCTCGCCTCGCTCCGCCGCCGTGCCGCACA
>JBDSIN010000024.1:0-2616 GCA_039917955.1 Candidatus Limnocylindria bacterium | reverse complement strand
GACGGCACGCGCTGGACGTACGAGGAGAGCGGCGACCCGGTGGTGCTTCCTCCGGGCCTCATCTGGTGGGAGATCGTGCCGATCGGTGCCGGACTGACCGAGTCCTGATCCCGAGGATTCCGCCCGGCCTAGGCGCCTTCGCTGCGCGCCGGGGCAGAGAGAAACGCGTCCATCGCCCGCCGGATCTGGTGGTCGGGATCCATGTTCAGCCGTGCCGCAGCGATCTGTCGCCGGACGTCGCTTGGATCGGGTTCTGATTCGTCGTGGATCTGCGTCGAGAACTCGTGTCCGGCACCCACCGCGGTCACCGCGCCGTTGTGTGACGGCGCCGCGACGGCGATCGGTTGCCGATCGTCGAGAGCTGCCTCGGCGACCACCTGCTGGGCGGCGACGGGGCCGGCCAGGAACTGGCGGGAGGGTCGCGGGGGACGAGGGCTGCCACTCACCTGGTTCTTGCCGAGCGACTTGGCCTGATACATGGCGCGGTCAGCGGCGAGCATCAACTCCTCGGCGGTTGCCCCGTCCTCCGGGTACGAGACGAGACCGATGCTGGCGGAAGCCTCCGGCTTGCCGTCGTGCGAGTCACCGATCGTCTCCACGCCCTCGCGGATCTTCTCGGCCACCACGAAAGCGCCAATGAACTCCGTCTCCGGCAGCAGGACGAGGAACTCGTCCCCACCGTATCGGTAGGCCGAGTCAACCGTTCGGATCGAATTGCGGATCACGCGGGCCAGACCGCGAAGCACCTCGTCTCCGCGCAGATGGCCCATCGCGTCATTGATCGCCTTCAAGCCGTCGAGATCGACCATGAGCAGGCAGAATCCACGACCGCTGCGGCGGGTTCGCTGGACCTCCTGCTCCAGGGTCGGGTGCAACTGGCCACGGTTGAAGAGGCCCGTCATCAGATCCATCTGGGAGAGCTCGAGCACGCGTTGACGCATCCGTCGCTCGCCACTGGCATAGACCCCCGCCACGTAGGCGAGGATCCAGAGCGATCCGAGGTTGATGCCGATGCGGAGCAGGTCGGAGCTGACAAAGGCGGCGCGTGCCGGGTCCAGCGCCAGCACGCCCAGGTACGCCAGCGACGCGACCGCGGCCACCAGAAGGCCGGCCAGGCTGCCGAGCGTCAGCGCAACGGCGACGGCGACCAGGTGGTAGCCGAATGCGAAGGGCGAGGCACCGTGTCCGGTGAGGAGCAGCAGCCCACTGGCGAAGGCCAGGCCGCCGACGATCTCAACCAGGACCACGGAGCGCGTTCGCCAGCGAGGCGGAAGGAGTTCATGAACGAGCAGGACCAGGGCGGCCGCGGCGCCTCCGAGTCCGAAGATCGCGGCACGCGTGTCCGGATACGCATTCGTGGTGCCTATCCCCACCAGGATGCCGGCAATCGCGACCCACCAGGCCACGCGGAGCATCCCGGCATAGCCGGGTTCGGCAGCCGCCGAGTCGGCGGGCTCGCCGTCCGCAGGCGAGGCCACGGTTGCCGCGCCTCGCCCACGCAGGGCGGCAACGAGCGCGCCGAGGCCGACCAGCGCGGCCGCCGCCGCAGAGACGCTGATGAAGATGATTTCGGGTTCCACGGTCCTCACATTGGGCACGGCCGACCACCGGCGTGGCGCAGGCGGACCTCAGCCCTCCCGGTGGCAAGTGTAGGGGGCGGGCGGCCGAATGCGCAAAGGTACTAACCCCACCCGAACAACCTTCTGGCGCATCCACGCACCACCTTGCTCGGCGGGCCCCAGCGTGCCGTTTGCTAGAATCAGCTCTCCCGCCTTCTTTTCCGACCTCCATCTGCAGGTGCCATGACGGATCGTCCGCGCCCCGCCGCGATCGCCGCCCTCCTCTCGTTCCTCTTCCCCGGGCTCGGCCAGGCGTATCTCGGCGAACGGCGAGCGGCGCTGCTCTTCGCCGGTCCGATCGTCGTGGTGGCGCTGGGCGCCATCGCCACGGCAATCGTGCTCGACGAGCAGCTGCTCAACGAACTCCTCTCTGCGCCGGTGCTCCTCGGCCTGGTCGTGGCAAACCTGCTGCTCCTCGCGTGGCGACTCGGTTCCATCGGTCACGCGGGCCTGCATCGAGACCACGGCCACGGGACACGGCGCGCGATGTCGGTCGTTCTCGTGGTCGCGCTGCTGGCCACCACTGCCGGCATGCACGCCTGGGCCGGGATGCTCATCGGGCAGCTGAACGCCTCACTTGGCGAGGTATTCGGCGGCGGGAATGGACAGACCGGCGGCCCCCCGGGCGGACGAGACCCACTGAACCGGCCGACCTATCGGTGGAACGGCACCGAGCGGATCACTTTCCTGTTGCTCGGCGTCGACTCTGGCGTGGGGCGCCACGAGGCGCTCACCGACACGATCCTGGTGGTCAGCGTGGACCCCGTGGCCGGCTCGGCGATCATGGTCTCGGTTCCGCGTGACACCGGTTTCGTGCCGCTGCCGGATCGGTCGGTCTACCCCGACGGCCTGTACCCCTACAAGATCAACGGGCTCTCGACCGAGGCAAGCGACGCGCCGGAGATCTGGTGCCCCGACGAGGTGATCGATCCCGCGAACTGCGGCCTGCGCACGCTCGAACGAGCGATCGGTCTCTACCTGGGCATCTCGATCCAGT
>JBDSIN010000023.1:0-15794 GCA_039917955.1 Candidatus Limnocylindria bacterium | reverse complement strand
GCGCCGAGCGCGCAGCGAACGGCGGCCGCCACCACGTCGCGGCCGGTCGCCTTGGCCACGATCGGCACGGTTCGGCTCGCCCGCGGATTCGCCTCGATGACGACCACCCGGTCGCCGGCCACGATCGCCTGCACATTGAGGATCCCCCGCAGACCGAGCGACAGGGCGATCCTGCCGGCAGCATCGGCCGCGCGTTCCTGCTGCGACCGGGAGAGCGTCTGCGGCGGCAGCACGGCCACCGAGTCGCCCGAATGCACGCCAGGCGGGTCGAGCTGCTCCAGGATCCCAGGCACGCACCATTCGGCACCATCGCTGATCACGTCGATGTCGACCTCGATCCCCTCGACCATCTCGTCCACCCGTAGCGGCCAGCCGATGTCGGTGCGCAGCAGCGATGCGAGGTCGCCCGCTGAGCGGAGCACAGCGATCCCCCTGCCACCGATCACCCAGGACGGCCGCACGATCACCGGCAGTCCGAGCTCGCGAGTCGCCGCTTGCAGGCCTTCCGGGTCGGCGGCGAGGCGGCCACGAGGCCCCTCTATCCCGAGCCGGGTGAGCAGCGCCGCGAAGCGCTCGCGGTCCTCGGTCACCTCGATCGCCTCGGCGGTCAGCCCGGCGATCGGCACATTGGCGTAGGCGAGGTCCTTGGCCAGATCGATCGCCGTCTGCCCGCCGAAGGTGAGCACCACGTGTGGCGCGGCGCCGGTGAGCGCCCGCTCGTGGTCGATCACGTCGAGCACGCTCTCGGTGTCGAGTGGCTCGAAGTAGAGGCGCGAGCAGGCGTCGTAGTCGGTGCTCACCGTCTCGGGGTTGTTGTTGATCACCACCGCGCCGAGGCCCATCTCGCGGATCGCCCAGGCGGCGCGTACCGAGCAGTAGTCGAACTCGATCCCCTGACCGATGCGGATCGGTCCAGAGCCGATCACGATCACGCTCCGCCGGTCGGACGGTGGTGGCACCTCGGGTGTGGCGTATGCGGAGTAGAAGTAGGGCGTCTCGGCGGGGAACTCCCCTGCGCAGGTGTCCACCCGGCGGTAGGCGGGGGCGATCCCGGCCCGCACGCGGGCGCGGCGCACGGCGACGGGCGGCACGCCGGAGAGCGTTGCGATCTCGGCGTCGCCGAAGCCCGCCTGTTTCGCTTCGAGCAGCGGCGCGCCGACCACCCGCTCCTCGGCGGCCACCATCTCGGCCAGCCGCTCGGTGAACCAGGGCGCAATCCCGGTCACCCGGCTCAGCGCGGACGCATCGGTCCAGCCATGGCGCAGGAGGGCCAACATCCGCCACAGCCGGGTATCGGTCGGTGTCAGAAACGCGTCAAGGTCCTCCGGAGACCGATGGCTGAGCTCCCAGGCCTCGTCCTCCCAGAGCCAGCCGTGTCCGCGCGGCTCCAGCGAGCGGAGCGCCTTGAGCAGCGCCGGCGCGAACTCGCGCCCGATCCCCATCGCTTCGCCGGTCGCCTTCATCTGGATGCCGAGCGACCGATCCGCGGTCGGGAATTTGTCGAATGGCCAGCGTGGCAGCTTCACGACGACGTAGTCGACCGCGGGCTCGAAGGCAGCGCTGCCCGAGCCGGTCGCCGGATTCGGCAGCTCATGGAGTCGCTTTCCCAGCGCAATCAGCGCGGCGACCCGCGCGATCGGGTAACCGGTCGCCTTGCTAGCCAGCGCCGACGAGCGGCTGACCCGTGGATTCACCTCGATCACCCGGTAGTCGCCGCCATCGGGGCGCACCGCCAGCTGCACGTTGCAGCCGCCCTCCAGGCGCAGCGCACGGACGATCTTCAGCGCGCAGCGTCGCAGGCGCTGGACGAGCGGATCGGGGAGCGTCTGGATCGGCGCGACCACGATGCTGTCGCCGGTGTGCACGCCCATTGGGTCGAGGTTCTCCATGCCGCAGATGGCGATGGCGGTGTCCGACGCGTCGCGCAGCACCTCGAACTCGATCTCGTACCAGCCGAGCAGGCTGCGCTCCACCAGCACCTGGCCGATGGGGCTCGCCGCCAACCCAATGGCCAGCCTCTCGCGCGCCTGGTCGGCCGTGTGGGCGAACCCGCCGCCGCCTCCACCGAGCGTGAAGGCCGGTCGGATCACCACCGGGGCGGCCAGCGCCTCGACGAAGCGCATCCCTTCGGCGACCGACTCCACCACCGCGCTCTCCGGGATCGGCTCGCCGATGCCCGTCACCAGGTCGCGGAAGCCGCCCCGATCCTCGGCGGCGCGCACGGCGGCCAGCGGCGTTCCGAGCACTCGCACGCCGTACCGCTCCAGTACCCCCGCATCGTCGAGCGCGACCGCCAGGTTCAGCCCGGTCTGCCCGCCCAGGGTCGGCAGCAGCGCGTCCGGGCGGTGCTCGGCGATCACTTCCTCCAGGTGGCCGACCGTCAGCGGACCGATGATCACCTGCCCGCCAACGTCCGGATCGGTCATCACCGTCGCGGGGTTCGAGTTGACCAGGAGCGTCTGGACACCTTCGCCGCGCAGCGCCAGACACGCCTGCACGCCGGCATAGTCGAATTCGGCGGCCTGTCCGATGGTGATCGGTCCAGAGCCGATCACCAGCACCTTGCGGGGAGCGGTCATGCGCTCAATCCGGCGACAGCCGCCACGGCGCTGTCGAAGACGCGCGCCGCATCGATCGGTCCCGGCGCGCCCTCGGGATGGAACTGGACCGATGCAATCCGTCCGGAGGCGTGCGCGAGTCCCTCAACCGTTCCGTCGTTGAGGTCGAGGTGGCTGACCCGGTAGCCCGCGGCAGCCAGGGCGGGCCCTTCCAGCACCGCCACCTCGTGGTTATGGGCGCCGATGTCGACACGCCCCGTCGCCGTCTCGATCACGGCGTGGTTACCGCCGTGATGCCCCACCGCCAGGCGGCGCGTCTGCGCACCCGCCGCCAGTGCCAGCAGCTGATGGCCAAGACAGATCCCCAGGATCGGCGGACCGCCGGACAGGGCACGCTGCGCAAGTTCACCGGCGACGGCGATCTGCGCCGCCATCCGCGACGGGTCTCCCGGGCCCGGCGAGAGCACCACCAGGTCGGGCGCGTGCGCGGCCACGTCCGCAGCGCTGGCGTCGTGGGGCAGCACGGTGACCTCCAGGCCGCGGGCGGACAGCGCAGCAAGGAGCGAGCGCTTCACGCCGTAGTCGACCAGCACCGCGCGCGCGCTGCGCTCACCCGCTGGTGCGACGACATGCACGCCGCGGGTCGCCACGGCCGCGACGTGATCGACCGACTCCCAGGGCGTGACTGCACCGGCGGCGGCCACGAGCGCAGCGTGGTTCGACACTGCTCCAGGATTGCCCTCCGGCGCAGCGCGGATCACGGCACGCCGTGCCGCGCCGTTGCGCAGTGCCAGCGTGAGCGAACGCGTATCGATCCCCTCGATCGCCGGGATGCCGGCCTCGGCCAGCATCTCCTCCAGTGACCGGCCGGGTCCGGCCGGCGGCGTCACCAACCGGGTGACCACCAGGGCCCGGGCGTGGACCCGGCCAGATTCGAGCTCGGCCGGATCGATCCGGTAGCTGCCCGCCATCGGATGGGTGAGGATCACCACCTGGCCGGCGTACGAGGGATCGGTCAGAATCTCGCCCCAGCCGGTCGCGGCGGTGGTGAAGATCAGGTCGCCCTCCGCAGAGACGGGGGCGCCGCGCAGGTATCCGCGGAGAACAAGTCCACCCTCCAGGGCGAGCAGCCCCGGACGCACCAACGACGCCGACCGCGCGATGGCGGGCGTCGTCGTCTGGATCGTGCGCGCATGAACGGACAAGCCGGCTCCTTTCCGGCATCGCAGTGCCGGGCTTAAAGGACTCGCGGGCAGTGTATCCGAGGATGCCCTCTTCGCGGAGCCGATGCCGCGCGCTACCATCGGCCGAACAGGCCAACACAGAGAGGTTCCGAGCCGACCGATGACCGCCTCACCGACTGCCCTCACCCTCGCCGACGTCGTCGTGCCGTGGCAACCCGCGACCAATGTGACGCGTGCCCTGCGCGCTGTGCTGCTGGTCACGGGCGGCGCTGCGCTGACCGCGCTGTCGGCACAACTCGTCTGGTTCGCACCGTGGAACCCGGCGGTGCCGTACACCTTCCAGACTGCCGCCGTCCTGCTGGTCGGGACAGCGCTCGGCTGGCGGCTGGGTCTCGCCTCGATGGCGCTCTATCTGGCCGCCGGTGCCGCAGGCATCGGGGTCTTCGCCGACGGATCGTCCGGCCTCGGTGCCGATGGCGCGCTGCGCGCCAGCATCGGCTACCTGGGCGGCTTCATCGTGGCCGCGGGGCTGGTGGGGTGGCTGGCCGAACATGGTTGGGACCGGTCGCCGCTGAGCACGATCGGGCTGATGGTGACCGGCAACCTGCTCATCTATGCCATCGGAGTGCCCGTGCTGGCCACGGTGCTGAACATGTCAGCCGCTGACGCGCTCTGGCACGGTGCGCTCGTGTTTGCGCCGTGGGACGCAATCAAGATCGCCGCTGCGGCCGGGCTCCTGCCGGTCGCCTGGAGGCTGCTGGGAGATCGCGGGGCGCCCCGCTAGGGAACGCCCCGCTCGAATGGACTAGGCCTCCGGCGCGGACGCCGGGCCACGGCGCCGACGCAGGCCGGGGAGACGGCGCAAGCTGGGGATGAACCGCAGCACCAGCGCCAGGACGATTGCCAGGACGATCAGCGCCGGCAGCCAGACGATGGCAAACCAGATGACGCCGTTGACCACACTCTGGCCGGTCTGCACCAGCGCCGCGATGGCGTCGCTGACCGTCTTGCCCGGATCCCAGGTGTTGGTCGCCTGCTGCAGCGAGCTGGGCACGAGGCTGACCGTGAGGGTCGCCAGGTCGGCCATCTCGCTCAGATCCTTCACCTGCGCTTCGAGCTGCTCGATCTGGCCGCGAACCTCGTCGAGCCGGATCTGCACGGCGAGGATCTCCTCGACGGTGCCGGTCCGCTCCAGAAGCTCGAGGTATTGCTGCTCAGAAGCGTTGAGGTTACGGAGTCGTGCCTCGAGGTCCACGAGCGCGGACGTGACGTCCTCCTCGCGGGTCGCCTCGGTGAGCACCTCACCGTCGAACGCTCGCAGGCGCGTGAGGGCATCGTCGAACCGGTCCGCCGGGATGCGCAGGGTGAGCGTCGCGTAATCGTCGCGGGCGCCCAGGAACGACCCGCCGACGTAGCCGCCGAGCTCAATGGCGAGCGCGCGGACGCGCCCGAGCGATGCGGCGATCTCGGCCACCTCGATGGTCACCTCGCCGGTCTTGATGATCCGGCGGTCGGCGATGTCGCCCAACCCGCCGCCGTCATTGAGGAAGCCATCGACGCCGGGAAGACCGCCCTCGTCGACGGCAGTCCCGCCGCGGTCGCGGCCGGAGAGGTCTCCGGGCCCCGCTGCGGATCCAGCGCTGGAACAGGCCGCGACCACGAATGTGAGCAACAAGGCCCCCAGCACAACGAGCCAGCGGGCGGGAACTGGGCGCGACGTGCGCCGGGTGAGTCTGTTCATCGGTTCATCCTTTCGATGATCTCGGTACTCCTTGGACGCCGCCGGCCGCCCGCGTGTTCCCCCCTTCCGATACGATCCACTCATGGACGCACCGCCGGACGGAACGCCCGCGGCCGATTTCGACCGCGAATGGGTCCGCGAGCACCTCACCGACGAGCGGCGCAAGGCGAGCCTGCTCGGCGAGATCCGCGAGGCGATCTTTGGGGCGCAGGACGGCCTGGTCAGCACGCTCGCGGTGGTGAGCACGGTGGCGGGTGCTTCGTCGGACCGGTTCGCGATCCTGGTGGCGGGCATCGCCACCGGCCTGGCCGGTATCTTCAGCATGGCTGCCGGAGAGTACATGAGCAGCAAGAGCCAGCGCGAGATCTTCGCCGCGCAGATCGCCGGAGAGCGCGAAGAGGTGCTCGAGCGACCGGGCGAGGCGGAGGCCGAGATGGCCTACATGCTCGAGGAGGACGGACTGCCGCGTGATGAGGCGTCCGTCATGGCGCGTACGCTGGCCGGGCACCCCGATGTGCTGCTCAAGACGATGGTCGAGAAGGAGCTGGGGCTCACCGGGGAGCACGCCGAGGGGAGTCCGCTCCAGGGTGCCTGGGTGATGGGCGCCAGCTTTGGGGTCGGGGCGGCAGTGCCGGTCATCCCGCACCTGCTGCTGCCCCAGGACGTGGCCATCTGGGGATCGGTGGCGGCCACCGGCGCGGTGCTCTTCGCCATCGGTGTGCTCAAGTCGCGCTGGACACGCCGCGGGTGGCTGATCTCGGGAACGGAGATTCTGCTGCTCGGCGCCTTCGCGGGAATCGCCGGCTTCTTCTTCGGCAACCTGTTGCCGGGGGTGCTGGGTGGAGGGCCCGCGGTCTGACCGACGGCTGCGCGGCCCGCGACGTCAGGTGATCTTCAGCCTGCCGACCATCCCGTAGGCCTCGTGCCCCGGCACGTGGCAGATGTACAGAAGCGTGCCCGGCGCATCGAAGGTGAGGGTTGTCTCGGCACTGCTGAGCGGTGGCAGTGACACCTCGGTCGGGCGGTTGCCGTGGAACGGCTCGGTTCCGGTCCGGTGCCGCGCCTGGAAGGCGCGGTCGCCGAGCAGCCACTCGTGGTCGATCGGGTCGCCATTGATCAGCTGACCGCGCCGTTCGGACCGATGAGGCCGCCGCAGGCCAGGGTCGGCGCGGCGAGTGCCAGGGTCAGGGCGACGGCGGCGAATGGGGCAGTGAGGCGGCGCATGCTGAGATCCTCTCGTGGCGTTGCGGACAGGACGGGATGCGCGCAGGGATAGTTCCCCGACACTCCACGGGTGCCCGGACCGACGCCGCACGAGCGATCACTGCTGCAGTGCGTACAGGCCAACCAGGATCGATGCGTTGAACGCCCAGTGGCAGCACACTGAGGTGACCAGGTTTCCGGTGCGGATTCGCAGGTAGGCGAACAGCCAGCCGCCGACGGCGACTCCGACGAACCCACCGACGATGCCAAGTGTCCACCCCCAGGTACTCAGCGCCAGGCTCGTCTCGCCAACCGTGTGCACCACGATGAGCCCATGCCATGGCGCGAAGACGATGGCCGACAGCACCGCCGCTCGCCCGTCTGCGTAGCGGCGACGCAGCATGCCAAGCAGGACGCCGCGGAAGGACAGCTCTTCGGGCAGGATCGTGGCGAGCGGCATCAAGACCAGGGCGCGGAACACGACATCGGCGACGGTCATCTCGGCGAAGGGTGCGTAATGCACGGGGCCGGGCACGAGCAGACCGCTGCGCAACAACACCAGTGCAGCCACGGCTACTGCCGCCGCGACCCCTACACCGATGGCAGCGCCGCGCGCCGCGCCATGGCGCGTGATTCCCAACTCGACGAGCGTGAGATTGCCCTGGCGCGCCCACAGGAGCATGGCCGCGATGAGAATCGCCGAAATCGTCAGTGCCACCGGTCCCGAGGTGAAAAGCTCTCCCCCGGTGATCAACGTAACGACGTTCTGGTAGACCACCAGGCTCGAGGCCAGGATGATCAGGGTTCGCCGTGGCGGTCTGGTCGACACCACGGGGCTCAGCCCTGCATCGACCGATACGTGAGCACCGTCCAGGAGGCGATGCAGGCGACGGCCCCGAGGGGCACGATGGCCGCCAACAGGATTCGCTGCTCGAGTCGTTTCATGGCGACACGCTAGATGGCGGGCAATGCGGCGAGACTGCGGCCTGGTCGAGGGAGGAGCCGTGGTCACAGCGACCGCGATCAACGGGCGGCGGCGCGAGCCTCGAACAGTTGCTTCGACCCGCTGATCCCCTTCAGGTCATGGGCACCACGGTCGGTGAATTCAACGCCACCGCCGCTGGCGAGGTCGCGAGTGGTGGCAGAGACGAGCACCTCGCCAGGCCCCGCGACGTCCATGATCCGCGAGGCGAGGTGGACGGCCACGCCGCGAAGGTCCTGCCCCGCCATCTGCACCTCCCCGGTGTGCACTCCGGCGCGGATCTCGATCCCCAGCGGGCGGGCCGCAGCGCTCATGCGAAGCGCGCAGGCGATGGCGCGTCCCGGGGAATCGAATGTGGCCAGATAGCCATCGCCGGTCATCTTCACCTGGACACCTCGATGGGCCTCGAACAGCCCCCGAACGTCCTCATGGTGCGTGTCCAGCAGTTGCTTCCAGGCGCGATCACCCAGTCGCTCGGCTGCCTCGGTCGAAGCAACGATGTCGGTCAGCAGCACGGTGGTCAGCATCCGCACGCCTTCATCGGGCGCCTTCGCCCAGTCGGCGATTCCCCGGAAATCGATGGAGACGATCGGCTCGTCGCCCACCGTCCACGCATCGTGGCCGGGCGCGATGTCGTAGACGTCGCCCGGGCCGATCTCGCCGACCTCCCCATCGCGGGTCTGCACCGCCATTCGGCCACTCACCTGCAAGCCGAGGTGGTGAAACTCGCAGCGCTCGCTCCCCACGATCGGCCGCACGTGCGTTGACCAGCGCCACCCCGGTTCCTCCACCTCGCGACCGACCGTGAGCGGCCCGATGGTTACGAGGTCCATGCGGCCCAACTCAAAGGTGACCGATTCGTCGGGCTCGGTGAAGCGCTTGACGGTGATGCCTGCCATGGCGGCGAGTTTCAAGGCGCGCGGAGACGTCGTCAAGGTGGATCAGCGGAAGAGGCGCTGCTGCTTTCCCAAGGGGAGCCGCGTTTCGCGCTCGTCCTCGGCGATGACGGCATCGACCGGGTGGAGGCGGGTCGCCACCACGTTGAGCACCTCGCCCTCGACCTGGAGGGTGCCGTCGATCACCAGCAGCGGGTGGCGGTGCAGGATCGCGCGGTGGGCGGTGTAGACCTGCGGGCGCACCGTCACGTTGATCATCCCTGTCTCGTCCTCCAGGGCGATGAAGACGAAGTTCTTGGCCGTCATCGGGTGCTGGATGCTGACCGCCAGACCCGCCAGCCGCAGCCGTGACCGATCTCGCCGCTTCCCCGCCTCGGCGATCGGGATGACGCCGCGCGCCGCCAGCCGCTGACGGAAGAGCTCGACCGCATGGGCCGTGGGCGAGAGGCCCAGCTCGCGGTAGTCGGCGGCGATCCGCTCGGCGAAGGTCATCGGCGGCAGGGTCGTGCCCAGCTCGCGCTGGGCGTCATCGGTCAGACCCAGGGCGGGGCGAGATGGGTTGGCATCAGCCAGGGTGCTGCGCAGCTGCCAGAGCAGTTCTCGGCGGGGCGCATCGGTCCAGTCGAAGGCACCGATGGTGATCAGCCGCTCCATCACCTGCTCGCCCAGTCCCGTGCGTGCCGCGAAGTCGCGCACGCCGGTGTACGGACCGATGGCGCGCTCGCGCTCGAGCGTCTCGCGCGCCTTCTCGTCGATCCCCTTGACCTGGCGCATCCCCAGCCGCAGCCCGAACGTGGCGTTGGGGAGCCGCTCGACCTCGTGCTCCCAGCGCGACGCGTTCACGTCGATCGGCAGCACCTTGGTGCCGTGCCGCTTGGCGTCGCCCACGATCACCGCCGGCGAGTAGAAGCCCATCGGCTGGTTGTTGAGAATGCCGGCGACGTAGTGGACCGGGTAGTGCAGCTTCAGCCACGCGGTGTCGTAGGTGATCTTGGCGAAGGCCGCGGCGTGTGCCCGCGCGAACCCGAACTCCGCGAAGGCGGAGCAGCGGCGGAAGAGGTCGTCGGCATCGGGCTCGGTGAGGCCGGTGCGCATGGCACCGCCCACGAAGCGACCGCGTTCGGCCTGCATCTTGGCGTGGGACCGATGGGAGCCCATCGCCTTGCGGAAGATGTCCGCCTCGGTGGCGGTGTAGCCGCACACCTCGATGGCGATCTGCATCACCTGCTCCTGGTAGAGGATCACGCCGAGCGTGTCGGAGAGGATGGGGCGCAGGGCGTCGTGGGCGTAGGTGACCGGCTCCTGTCCGGCGCGCCGGCGCAGATACGGGTGGACCGCGTTCCCCTGGATCGGGCCGGGTCGAATGATCGCCACCTGGACCACGAGGTCCTCGAAGCGCTCCGGCCGGGACTTGGGGAGCGCCTGCATCTGCGCTCGACTCTCGATCTGGAACATGCCGACCGTGTCCGCCGTGCGGATGGTCCTGAACACCTCTGGGTCGTCGTGGGGGAGTGAGTCAAGGTCGATTCTTTGTCCCGTGTCGCGCTCGATCCGGTTGAGGCACTCGCTGACCACGCCCAGGGTGCGCAGGGAGAGGAGGTCGATCTTCACCAGCCCCAGCGCCTCGATATCCTCCTTGTCGAACTGCGTGACGACTCTTCCCGGCATGGCGGCACGCTCGATCGGAACGAGGTCGATCAGCGGGGTGCGGGTGACGAGCATCCCGCCGACGTGGATCCCCAGGTGGCGCGGGAAGCCGTCGATCTCCGCGCACAGGGCAAGCAGCCACTGCCAGCGGTTACGGGGCGGTGCGTAGGGCGTGGGAGCCGACCGCGTATCACCATGAGTACTACTACCGCGCCGATGCGTCGATTGCGGTGCGCGTTCAGTACCTCCCGTAATGGCACCGGGCAGAAACGTGCCCCCAGGCGCCCCTCCGGGCGCAGATGTACTACCAGAGGTGATCAGCCGTGGTGGAACCACGCTCGGTCGGCGGCGCTCCTCGATCGGTATACCGCTCTCCGGGTCCACTCGCGCGATGGGCGGCGGCACGACCTCCGACTCTGTCCCACCCTCGCCGACCTGGCGCAGCCCGCCCGGCCCGTAGCGCTTCTGCTCCCAGCCCTCGTGCTTGACCGATACCACCGACTGGTCGAGCACGCCCGGCCGTCGCGGCGGAACCCAGCCGCTCTCGCTGTACGGCCGCCCATCGTGGTCGCCGGCAGCGTCGCGGGCACGCTTCTCGGCCGCCGCCAGATCGGGACGCAGGGCAGGGCGCCCACTGCCGTGCCAGCTGCTTTCGGCGTCGTGGGCGATCAGCGGATGGGCGATCAGCGGCTCCACTTCTCCCGCCCCCATCTCGTCGAAGAGCCAGCCGAACGTGCCATCGGCAGCCAGGTCGCGGGCGACATCGGTGGCGTCGCGCGTGTCGAGCGCCTTGGCGACGCGGTCAACCATCTCCAGCGGAAAGCCGAGTGCCTTGGCCACCTCGCGCACCGCGCTCCTGGCCCGATAGGTGATCACGGTGCAAACCATCGCGGCGTGATCGGCGCCGTAGCGGTTGTAGAGGTACTGGATCACCTCCTCGCGACGGTTGACGTCGAAATCGATGTCGATATCGGGCAGGGTGCGAGCCTCGTTGATGAAGCGCTCGAAGAGGAGCTTGTGGGCGATCGGGTCGACCTTGGTGATGCCCAGGCAGTAGGCCACGATCGAATCGCCGGCACTCCCCCTCCCTTGACCGATGATCTTGTTGCGCCGCGCGAACTCCATCAGGTCCCACACGATCAGGAAGAACTCGGCCAGGTTGGTCCGCTCGATGATCTCCAGCTCGTGCGCCAGTTGCTTCACCGACTGGCGAGTAATGGGCCGATAACGGACGCGTAAGCCCTCGTGGGCAATCTGGTACAGATATGAGAACGGCGTCTCTCCCTCGGGGACCGTGAAGCCCGGGAACCGGTACCGCTCGAAGTTCAGGTCGAGCTTGCAGGCCTGACCGATGGCCGCCGTCCGCGTCATCCCCGCCTCCCAGGCGCGCCGGGCGCGCGCGTCGGGCAGTTGCCTGCCAATGGCGGCCAGTTCCGCGGCGCTCTTCAGCCGGTACTCGGCGTTCGGCAGCAACAGTTCGCGCGCCTCGTCGAGCGTTGCGCCGTGGCGGATGCAGACCAGCACGTCCTGCAGCCGATGCCCCCCGGCCGTCGCGTAGTGCGCCTGGTTGGTGACCACCGTCGGCAGGCCGGCCTCCTCGGCCAGCTCGGCGAGCTGGGCGACGAGCCAGTCGTCGTCCGGCTCCAGGTGATGCGAGAGCTCCACCGCGAAGTCGCCCTCCGGAAAGTGGCGCGCCCAGCGTTCCGCTGCCTCGCGCGCTGCGGCCGGCTCTCCCGCGAGCAGGTGGCGCGGCACCTCACCGTTGCGACATCCGGAGAGGCCGATGAGGTGGCCTCGCCCCTCGTCCAGCGCCGCGGTTACCAGCGTCCGCTCAAAGACGGGGAACTGCTTCTCCCCGGCGAGATGGCCGCGGCTGGCCAGGCGCGACAGGGCGGTGTAGCCGTCGGCGTCGCGGGCCAGCAGGACGAGATGGTCGCCGGGGATTGGGCCGGCATGCAGCTCGCCCGGCCAGCCACGGCTCGCCCGCTCGCCGCGGTACGGATCGTTGAGCTTCTGCCCGCGCCGCGCCAGGCGCAGCTCCCCCTCGTCCCGCGGGATGGTCAGCTCGATCCCGATGATCGCGGTGACCGGCGCCAGGCCCGCGGCGCGGGCGTCATCGGTCAGGGTCTGGGCTGCCGCCTTCGACAGGCGCACCGCGGCGTACAGGCCGGCGTGATCGGTCACGGCCAGCGCCGGCATGCCCAGCGCGGCCGCCTGGGCGATCAGTTCCTCGGGGTGGCTGGCACCATCGAGGAAGCTGAAGTTGCTGTGCGCGTGCAGCTCGCAGTAGTCGTCGTCCGGCGTGCCCATTGGACACCGAATGATAGAACAGATGTTCGATTCCGCAACTCTGTCGGCGGGCAAAATCCGGTACGATGCCGGCATGGGACAGATGACACGACTGCAAACCGCTCCCGACGACACGGACGCCTACGTCGCGCCCGCGCGACCATCGCCCGGGCCGCCCGTCCTGCTGCTCCACGCGTGGTGGGGCCTCAACCAGACGATGCGCGATCTCGCCGACCGGCTGGCCGATGATGGGTTCACGGTCCTGGCGCCGGACCTGTTCGACGGGACCGTCCTGACCACGATCGAGGACGCCGAGGCGTACACCACCGCGATCGAGCAGGGCGGCGGCGGGCCGGGCGGGCTGAATCCGGACCGCATCATGGGGCGCGTCGAGGCCACGCTCGACCATCTGCTGGCGCATCCGGACACGCGCGGCGACCGAGCCGCGATCATCGCCCTCAGCTTCGGCGGCTGGTACGGCAGCCACGTCGCGGCCACGCGATCCGAGGTTGTGGCCTTTGTATCGGTCTACAGCGATGTCTTCGACGCGCCAGGGGGAGCCGCCTACCTGGGCCACTTCGCCCAGAACGACAACTTCATCGACACCGCCATGGCGGCTGCGGCCACAGCGACGCTCAGCGGAGCGAACGCCGCCCACCTCTACCCGGGAACGAAGCACTGGTTCTTCGAGCCGGACCGTCCCGAATTCGACGCCGAGGCGGCCGAGCTGGCCTACGCGCGGACCGTGGAGTTCCTGCGCGCGACCCTCAGCTGACCGATCGCGCCGGCGTGGGCCGGGACCTTCGCGTGTCCACCACGATGGCGCCCCCCAGCACCACCGCCAGGGCGGCGGCAACCAATGACAGCGACGCGTAGGAGGCCGCCGCGACCACGTACCCCGCGCTGAGGCTGGCCACCGCGGCCACCGTCCACACCAGCGCATCGCTGGCACCCTGCAGGCGAGCGCGATCGCCCAGCGGTGCCTCGGAGGTCAGGAGGGAGCTGCCGGCCACAAAGCCCAGGTTCCAGCCGACTCCCAGGAGGAAGAGCGGAACGGCCAGGACGGCACCACTATCGGGGATGACGGCAGCCATCAGTCCCGAGCTGGCCAGCACGGCGAAACCGACCAGGGCCATGGCGGTCGCCCCGAATCGGTCGGTCAGACGTCCGGAGAGCGGCGAGAAGGCGAACATCCCGAACGTGTGCGCGCTGATCACGAATCCGACCGTCTCGAGCCCATGGTCCATGGAGCGAAGGTGATACGGCGTCATGGCCATGACCAGCGTCATGACCAGCTGGCTGATCACGAGGGCCACCACCGCGGTGCGACCTCGTGGCCGGCGCACCAGGTCCGCCAGGAGCCGGCGCGCGGGCGTCGCGCGCGTCCCGGCTGGGCGCCTTGGCTCATCGAGATGCGGTTGGGACGGCGCGGACGGCCCAAGGAAGGCCACCACGAGCCCCACGACCAGGAAGACGAGCGCCAGCGCGAACCCGCCGGCAAGGGCGGAGAGGCCGAGCGATGGGGCGAGGGCACCGGCAGGCCCGACCAGGTTCGGTCCGAGCACCGCCCCGATCGTCCCGCCCCAGACCACCACCCCCAGGGCGCCGGCACGACGTTCGGGCGGATACAGGTCAGCGGCGGCGTATCTGGACAGGTTCATCGCCGCGTTGCCGAAGCCGACGGCCGCCAAGGCAACCAGGAGGAGCAGGATCGAGCCGGCGACGACTGCGAGGATCGCCAGTGCGCTCCCGACCACCGCGACGCTGATTCCCAGCACAATCCCCGCCCGCCGGCCGCGACGAGCCATGACCGACGAGAGGAGCGTCGCCGCCAGCGCCGTGCCTCCGACGGCCGTGGCGCTCGGCCACCCGCTCGATCCGGCGAAGCCGGTGATCTCCGGGGCTGCCAGGGTGGCGACCGTCCAGGCGGCGATGTAGGCGATGCTGGTCAGCGCGGCCGCGGCGAAGTACGTCGCCAGCGCCCGCGTGCGGTGACGTTCGATATCCGAAGCGGGCGCGGCGTGCATCGCGCGGATGATACCCGCGCGGGGAGGTCAAGCTGTGCGGGCACCAGGTCGGCCGATACGCAATCACCCGCGAGGAGTGGGCCGCGCGACGGAGCGAGGTTGCGACCTAGAGTCGCTGGTAGGTGCCTTCGTCTCGGCGAGCAACGCGGGTGATCAGCACAACCCGCTCCGCATCGCGCACCTGGTAGACGATCCGCCACCCGACACCATCCACGCGGATGCGGAGCCGATACAGGTCGTGACCGACCAGCTTCCGCGTACTGCGCGGACGCGGCTCCACTAACAGTGCGAGGATCGCGCCTCTGAGCGCCAGCAGGGTCGGTCCGCCGACGCGCTCGACGGCCCGAGCGGCCGCAGGGGCGAGCATGACCCGGTGGCTCACCGCTCGGGATCGGCCTGGTACTCGACCCTTCCCTCGGCAATCATCCGGTCGAAGAGGGCGTCAGCATCGATGCTCTCGCCACGCTCGTGGGCACGGATCGCCTCGCCGGATACGGCGATGTCCTCGGCGGTCTCGCGCGAATCCAGCCACTCGGCGAGCGCCTCTTCAACCACGTCGCGGATCTGCCGACCGGTACGTGCGGCCGCCACTTTCACGGACCGGTAGAGCGCCTCATCCCGCAGGGCAATGGTAACCTTCATGTCAGCCATCCTACCATCTGACCATCTGGATGGTCAACGATCAGGCTCCGGCTACAGCCTCCAGGACCGGCAGATGCTCGGTGCTGCCATCGGGCGCCAGACCGATGACCGCCACGTGGTCGGCGCCGGCACCGAACAGCTCGGCGGCACGCGCCCGCAGGGCGCCGGCATCGCCCTGCGCGACCATGGCGTCCACCAGTCGATCGCTCCCCGGCTTCTCCCAATCGACCTCAGCAAAGCCCTGCTCGGCCCAACAGGCCTGGTAGTTCGGCGTGCGCAGGTACGGGGTCAGGTAGGCACGCGCGGCGGCGCGGGCCGCGTCTGGATGGGGCTCCAGGACCGCCGGCATGCTGACCGCCAGCACCGGTCTGGGGCGTGCCGCGGAGGCCGCCGCGGCATCCAGCACGCCACGCGTCCAGGCGACGCGTTCAGGCGTGACCAGGTACGGGAAGGCGCCCTCGGCATCGGTCGCGGCCAGTCCCAGCATCCGCTCCCGGAGCGCGGCGACCAGCACCGGTGGCTCGTCGCGGTCGTCGAGCATCGGTCCGCGATAGACCGCCGACCGATACGCCGCCAGGTACTCGCGCATGCGGGTGAGCGGCCGCTCGTAGGTGTGGCCGCGGAG